>CAJXNE010000068.1 GCA_913056285.1 uncultured Zetaproteobacteria bacterium
TCCTCTGTGTCTTTGTGCCTCTGTGGTGAACGTTTTTGAATTTGTTATTCAAGAGTGTAACTGTAAATAACAGTATCATTCAGTCATTGACAGGAAACAGTTTACCTTCATGGAGACTGAGAATTCGATCACATGCGCGTGCCATTGTCATGCTGTGTGTCACCATAACCACGGCTGCATTTTCTTCACGGCACAGTTGCCGTAACAAGCCGAATACTTCCTGCGCCGTTTGTTCGTCCAGATTACCGGTCGGTTCATCGGCCAGCAGTAATCGTGGTCTGGCAGCCAAAGCGCGGGCCACGGCAACGCGCTGCGCTTCACCGCCTGAGAGTTTTGCCGGCACATGCTGTTCGCGTGCATCAAGCTTTAAACGCGTCAGCAGCTCACGACCACGAGCATCACTATCATTCCTGGCCATGCCCTGCACCAGAAGCGGCAGCGTAATATTTTCCAAGGCAGTCAATTCGGGAATCAAATGATGTGCCTGATACACAAAGCCAATCTTTTGATTGCGCAGTTGCGCTTGCCGGTTTGAACCAATCCCGTGAATGGATTCGCCATCCAGCAGAATAGCACCATGATCCGGCTGCTCCAGCGTGCCCAGGATCTGGAGCATGGTGGATTTTCCAGAGCCTGATTCTCCAACAATAGCCAGGAACTCACCCTCGTTCAGCTCAAATTCCACGCCACTAAGCACATGCAATTTTCCGCATGGCGCAATAAATTGCTTGTGCATATCCGAAACGCTCAGCAATGCCGGTTTTTCCATATCGGTATCACTCATATCTCAGGGCCTCTGCCGGCGGAACACTGGCTGCGCGCCAGGCCGGATAAAACGTCGCCGCCACCCCCATAACCAGGCTGATGGTGACAATCACCGCAACAGATAGCGGGTCAATCACCGATGGAATATGATCAATATAATATACGTCACTGGACATAAACTTGATGCCAGTCATGCCTTCAACCCAGGCCAGCAGCGTATCCAGCTTCCAGGCCAGCAGCAGCCCCAGCACGGTGCCAGTGAGTGTTCCGATCCCGCTTAGCAGCGTGCCCATCAGTAAAAATATCCGCATAACTGAAGCATGCGTCGCCCCTACTGTTTTCAAAATGGCAATTTCATTGCGTCGTTCCATCACCACCATCACCAATGATGCCAGCATATTAAACAGCGCTACCATCACAATCAGTGACAGGATGACGCCCATGGCAACCCGCTCAGTCTTCAAAGCCTGAAAAAATGAGCGGTGACGCTGTTTCCAGTCTGTCACCCAGGCGCCGGGGGGCAGCGTCCGGCGCGCCTGTTCGGCGACTTCACCTGATAAATCCCTGTTATGTAAAAAAAGCTCAATGCCAGAAACACTATCGCCCATTTTATTCAGCCGCTGGACAGCATTCAAAGGCGTGATGACCATGCCAACATCATATTCATAAAAGCCGGAATCAAAAATACCCATCAGTGTAAAGGCGCGCATCCGTGGTGCTGCACCAGAAGGACTGATGCCCCCGGAAGGCGACATCAAACGCACCTTATCCCCGACTTCCACCCCCAGCTTTCTGGCCAGATCCTTGCCAATGACAATCTGAAAAGGTGAACCCGAAGCATTGATGAAATGACCGGTAGTAATGTGGCCGGCAATTTCGTCACTTCGATTCACATCCACGCCTTTTAGAATCGCACCAAAGGCTCGTGAACCGTAGGATGCCAATACCTGAGTAGTAATATAGGGCGCAGCGCGTTCTACGCCGTCCAGCTTTTCTGCCTGAGAGAGCCAGTTGCGCCAGTCTCCAAGTGCGTCATCCGGCCCCTGAATATCAACATGGGATGAAAACCCCAGAATCTTGTCGCGAATTTCCACGGCAGCGCCGTTCATCACCGACAACACGGCAATCAGCGTCATGACGCCGATTGCGATGCCGATCCCTGAACTCCAGCTAATCAGCGACACAAAACGCTCACTGCGTCGCGAGCGCAGATAACGCTTGGCCAACATCCATTCATAAGGACGAAACAGACCGTTCTTCAAATATGTTCTCCAGTTGGGGGCATCAATGCAAGCATGATGGCAGAATCATTATGATAAATAGCGCAGATACAAATAAACATGTGAAATAACAATGGATATCAGCATCAGGCCGAAAGCGTGTTTCAGGAACACCAGAAAAACAATCGGTTGCCCGGCCCGCTGAGCGAAACCAGCCACAATTAAATTGGCCGACGCCCCGATCAGAGTGCCATTTCCACCCAGGCAAGCACCCAGCGCCAGCGCCCACCACAACGGCGTAAGGGCATCAGCACCTCCGAATGTCGAGCCCATATCTTGAATCAGTGGAATCATCGTTGCCACGAAGGGAATGTTATCAATCATGGCTGAAGCAATGGCGGACACCCATAGGATCGCCGCAACAGTGGCATTGAAATCACTACCGGTCAGTTCCAGTGTTTTGTGTGCCAGCATTCCAATGACGCCAGTATGTTCCACGCCGGTGACAATAATAAACAGGCCGACAAAGAAGAAAATCGTCGTCCATTCCACTTCAGCCATAATGCCTTCGTAAGCATGGTCTTTATCATGCAAGGACTGCCCGAACGTTTGCAGTAATAGTAGCAATGCAGCACCAAACATAGCTATCGAAGCAGGTTCGAGATGAAAGCTGTGCGCCACCGTAAAGCCGCCAATGACCAGAAACAGAACAGTGAGGCTTTTTTTCAATAATGGTACATCCTTGATAGCTTCATTCTCGTCAAAGCGCATTACCAATGCTCTGTTTTCTTCAGAGGCATGCAGATCTCGACCAAACATAAACCAGATAATGCCCAGGGTGACCACGAAAATAACGGGTATGATCGGCGTCATATTCACCAGGAAATCGAAAAAACTCAGACCTGCGGCCGAGCCAATCATAATATTGGGCGGGTCACCGATCAGGGTCGCCGTACCACCAATATTAGAAGCCAGTATCTGAGCGAACAGATAGGGGTACGGGCGCACGTCCAGCGCATCTGTAATCAATAATGTGACAGGCGCAATCAGCAGTACCGTGGTAACATTATCAAGAAAGGCGGAGAACACTGCCGTGACAACCGACAGCATCACCAGAATACCCAAGGGGCTGCCTTTAACAAGCTTGGCCGCTTTAATTGCCACATATTGAAACATGCCGGTTTTCTGGCTGATGGCCACAATCACCATCATACCGGTCAATAGACCAATCGTATTGAAATCAACGCCTGCAACGGCCTGCTCCTGAGTCAGCACACCGCAAAGAATCATCAGACCTGCGCCAAGCAGAGACAAGACGGCTCGGTTGAATTTTTCGGCCATGATTATGCCATAGACAACCAGCAGGATAGATACTGCAATCCATGTCGGATCCAACCCGAACATCATATGCGTGACATGCACATCATGCATCGTCGCTGTTCTCGTGAGGAGTTTTTGCCAGACGCTTCAAAATATCGCTGGAGGAAAGAACCCCGACCAGTCGTTCATCAGCATCGGCAACCAGAGCATACTCAAAGCGATCATACGTAATAAGGGCCGCCGTTACAGAGAGGAGAGATTCATCCGCATGTACAATAGTCGGTTTTTTTTCCATCACCTCAGATACATTTCGATTTAACAGTGTTATATAATGCTTGCGTAACAATCCGATATCAGGCGCATAGGGAATCGACTCCAAATCCCCTGTTACAATATAACTGGGAACGAGGCTGGAAAGCACAGATAGCGTATTAACTGCGCCAAGAATTTTATGCTCTGCATCAACCACAGGAATCATGCGAAAGGACTGTTCATTCAGAACAGCCGCGATTTCGGCTACTGTCTGTTCCGGATGGCAAACCACCAGATCGGTCGTCATAATATCTTTTGCATGCATGCGTAATCCCCTTCTATCGCCTGATCCTGCTGCTTACTCCGGTCGCATCAATGGGAAGAGCAGCACATCGCGAATGGAATGCTGGCCGGTCAACATCATCACCAGTCGATCCACGCCGATACCGACACCTGCAGCAGGCGGCATGCCAAATTCCAGCGCACGCAGGTAGTCCTCGTCCACGCCGGTTGCTTCCTCATCGCCAGCGGCTTTGGCATCCGCCTGCGCCATAAAGCGGCGACGCTGATCATCCGGGTCATTGAGTTCGGAAAAACCATTGGCCATTTCACGGCCGGCCATAAATAACTCGAATCGATCCGTCACGGTCGGCTCTTCATTATTACGACGCGCCAAAGGTGATACATCTACCGGATAATGCGTCACAAAGGTGGGTTGCATCAATCCCGGTTCAACCAATTCCTCAAACAGTGCCATTAAATAATGTCCAGCTTTCCAAGTAATTAGCGGCTTAAAGTCAGGTATAACCTGAAGGCAAACAGTAGCCAGCAATGCCTTGTCATTGGCATGGCCGCGTACATCCGGCCGTTTCTCAAACACCGCCTCATCAATGCGCAGACGTCGGAACGGGTTCGAGAGATCAATGTCGACACCTTCCCAGCATACATTGGTAATACCTAGTTCTGCTGCGATATCGCGAATCAGTCCTTCTGTGTTATCCATTGCATCGGTGAAATCAGCGTAGGCCTGATAAAACTCCACCATCGTAAATTCGGGATTGTGTGTCGCATCAATACCTTCATTACGAAAATTACGGTTGATTTCAAACACGCGCTCAAAACCGCCGACCAGCAACCGTTTCAAATACAATTCCGGCGCAATACGCAGAAATAACTCCATATCCAGGGCATTGTGATGCGTAACAAACGGTTTTGCGGCTGCTCCGCCCGGCTGACTTTGCAGCATTGGCGTTTCCACTTCGATGAAATCACGGGACTCTAAACCTTTACGTAACAGTGAAACGATTTTTGAGCGCATTCTAAAGGTCTGACGCGCTTCCGGCGTCACGATCAGGTCGACATAACGCTGTCTGCACCGGGTTTCGATATCACTCAAGCCATGCCATTTCTCAGGCAAAGGGCGTAGACATTTGGATACCATCTCGATGTGAGACACACGCACCGATAATTCACCGGTTTTAGTGCGGAATAACGTGCCCTTGCCGCCGATGATATCGCCAAGATCCCATTTTTTGGTCGGGTTGTAGATTTCTGCGCCACCGAGTTCATCGCGATTGAGAAAGAGTTGAATCTGGCCTGAGCCATCCTGTATTTTAAGAAAACTGGATTTACCCATGACGCGATGTGCAACAATGCGCCCGGCTACGGATACGTTTTTCGCGAGTTGCGAGAGTTGATCGCCATCAGCTTCTGAAAACTCAGCATGAATGGCGGCAGTCGAATAATCAGGGCGCCACCTGTTCGAATAAGCCTCTCCCGCCTCGCGCAGGCGCGCAAGCTTCTCTCTCCGGACAGTAATCTGTTCGGACTGCTCCGATACGTGATTGTTCATCTGATTTATAGCTTGCTGTGCAGATCCAGATCGGAAAAGAAGAAAGCGATTTCGATGGCGGCATTTTCTTCCGAATCCGAACCGTGTACCGCATTGGCATCAATCGAATCGGCATGATCGGCGCGAATGGTGCCGGTTTCGGCTTCTTTGGGGTTGGTCGCCCCCATCAGTTGCCGATTTAGCGTTACGGCATTTTTACCTTCCAGCACCATAGCCAGAATAGGTCCTGAACTCATAAATGTGCACAGGTTGCCATAGAACGGACGTTCAGCATGCACGGCATAAAAGCGCCCTGCTTCAGTAGCGGAGAGCTGCGTCATATTGGTTGCAATAACGGATAGGCCGTTTTCTTCGAAACGGCGAATAATATCACCGATCACATTCTTTGCGACTGCGTCCGGCTTGATAATCGATAGTGTGCGTTCAACTGGCATGTGGAAACCCCTTGGTTAGTTACCCTGAAATAAACAACGCGCCTGCATGATTTTTTCCAGCTCATGATAGAATTCATATCTTGAGCTGAAAAGAATCCATGCGCGTTACTACGCAGCTTCCTGCTGCGGGAGCGGCACCCTAAAGCAGCCTCCATCAACTTCCAAGTTCAAATAGCGCATTAAAACAGAAAAACAAGCCCATCCGTTGATAGATAAAAATTAAGACAGTTGCTTGGTAGCAATATCATATTTGATGAAGCCGTAAAAAGTCGATCCATAGCTTTTTTACTTCCGAAAAGAGACCATTGTTCAGGACAGAACAATGGGACGCACAGCGCCGTGAGGCAGGACGCCGAACATCAAAAACGTGGTTTTCACTTTCCTTACAAAGCAACCACTTGCATTGCAAACTATTGATTTGCTCGCCCGTCCATAGGCGCGATGATGACTTTTTACGAAGCCATCATGTTTCAGGGTATGGAAGCGGGTCTTTTTTACCGATTTCTTCAAAACCACGGCGTCGATAAAAACAGGAATCGCAATGCCCGCAAGGGTTGCCATTCGGCAACGGGTCATAACAGGAGCGGGTCAGCGCATAATCCAGCCCCAGCTTCAGTCCCATAGATATGATACCTGATTTATTCAAGTGAATCAGCGGCGCGGCAATTTCCAGGCCTTTGCCCTCACAGCCTGCTTTTGTACCAAGCAATGCAGTCTGTACAAATGAATCCAGAAAGGCTGGCCGACAATCCGGGTATCCGGAGTAATCCACCACATTAGCACCAATGACCAACTGCGTTGCACCAACCGTCTCAGCAACGGCTGCGGCTAACGACAAAAAGATCAGATTACGGGCCGGCACATAAGTATTCGGGATGCCTGCACATTCCACCTCATCTTTGGGAACGGGTATATCCGAGGTCAGAGCGGAATGGCCGATACTGCGCAAGTCTACTTTGATGACTCGGTGATTAGTTACACCAAAGGCAGCAGATACAGCTGCGGATGCCTCCAGCTCGATACGATGCCTTTGACCATAATCAAAAGCGACAGTATGGCATACCCACCCCTGTTCTTTGACTGCCCAGGCCAGCGCAGTACTGGAATCCAGTCCGCCGGAAAGCAATACAACAGCTTTAATATGTTCACTCATACGCCTTCAGCCTCAGCACCCCAGATGGTTTTATGCATTTGCATTTGCACCCGAACAGGCAGGTGATCTTCCAATACCCATGCACACAAATCAGCGGCATTCATATTGCCCCAGGCAGGCGAGAATAACACCGGAACTTCTCCCTCACCCAGTCGATGAGCGTGAATAAAATCACGCGCCCATTCATAATCACTGCGGTCGGTAAGTACAAATTTGATTTCGTCGCCCTCGGTAAGTAAATCCAGATTCTGCAAACAATTACGCTCGACTTCACCGCTGCCGGGCGTCTTGATATCGATGATGCGGCGAATACAGGCAGGAATATTTTCTATCGAATAGGCTCCGGCTGTCTCCAGTTGAACGATACAACCCGATTCGTGCAAAGCCGATAACAGTTCAACTGTATAGCGCTGTGCCAGCGGCTCACCCCCGGTAACCAGCACCAGCGGCCGGTTGAATGCTGCCACCTTCTGAACTACGTCTTCAACGTTTATCCATTGACCGCTATCGGTTGGAATAGCCTGTGGCGTATCACAATAACTGCAGCGTAGCGGACATCCGGCCAGCCGCACCAGCGTACATGGCATGCCTGCCAGCGTACTTTCACCCTGGATACTGTCATAGATTTCAAAGATACGCAGGCGATGCCGCGAAGGCACAGCAGTATTCATGAATAGTCCAGGCTAGTTCTTCGGCGTTGAATTGGAGCCGTTTTGTGTCCGCCCCAGAGCCTCACGAGCCTGTTCTGCCAGCGGCGAATCAGCATGGTCATGAATCAGCCGTTTGTAGAATAATGCTGACTGGTTATAGTGATTTTGCGCTTCAGAAATTTGGCCCAGTTTAAGCAATGCAGCAGCATGTTTGACGCTGTTCGGGTAATGATCCGCTACATATTTAAATGCATTGAGTGCCTTGTCATTTCCATTTTGCGCGAGGCGGGTTTCACCCAGCCAGTACCATGCCTGATCGGCATATTCACCATCTGGATACAAATCCAATTGTTTGTTAAACCCGATAGCAGCTTCGTCATAACGGCCGCTCTTGAGTGCCAGATACGCGGATGTGTATGCATTCTTTTCAGCTTCCGCCTGTGCAACAGTATTTACCTTGGGTACTGCAACAGCAGGCAAGGCCGGCGGTAATGCTTTCACCGGCGTCGTGCGCTGCTTGGGCTCTGCCTTCGCTATTGGTGTTGGAGTAGAAACAACAGTTTTGCGAGCTTTTGCTTTTTTCTTGCTGTGCAGGCGCTCCATGCGATTGGATACTGCTTTCAACTGGGCTTGTAGCGACTGATTCGACTGCTCCAGCTTTGCAATTTTCTTTTGCGTATCCGCCAATGCGTCTGCTTGTTGCTGACGACTTTGCTCGGCTTGTAGCTGATCGTTTTTGACTTGTTCAATAGAGCTGTTGAGCTGCTGTTTATCCTGCGCCCAAACCTGTTCCAGACTGATTTTCTTTTCATTGCTGGCGCAGGCGTTTAATGTCAACGCGCACAAGAAAATGACGGCCACCGGTTGAACCAGTGGCCGCCTCATCATTTTCACGTTGTTGCGATTAGCGGGTGACAATGTCACCGCGACGGTTCTGCGCCCAGCAGGCTTCTCCGGAACCCTTACATGCGGCACGTTCCTCACCAAAGGATACCGTATCAATGCGACCGGCGCTCACGCCACGCGAACTCAGGTAATCACGGACACTGTCAGCGCGACGCTGACCCAAGGCCAGATTGTATTCACGGCTACCGCGTTCGTCACAGTTACCTTCAATGGTGATATTGGTGCTGCGATTGGCATTCAGCCATGCCGCATAACCATCCAGCGTAGCACGAGCCGCTGCATCCAGGTCTGAGCGGTCAAATCCGAAGTAAACAGAACTGGCGGATGGTTTTTCGGCTACGTTCCCTGTTACTGGCGTCACAGTTTGCTGGTGAGAAGTGACAGCGGGTTTAGCCGATGTGTCCGGAGTTACTTCTACTTTTTTGGAACAACCGGCAAAAAGCAGTGCTACTGCCGCCATGGCGACCATGATGATTTTTGTTGTTGATCGTGTTTTTTTCATGTCTTTCTCCCTTGGTGAGTCTATTTAAGTCGCATAGTGACACTTACCGGCTTGCAGTCAACCTTCCAGCTTGATTTTTTTATATTTACCGACGTGACCATGCCGGATCGGATGCATCAATAGACGGTGAAGTGATGGGCTCAGGTTTACCACCCCAACTGGGTACACGGTAAATACGGCGAATATGATGCTCTTCGGCAGAGTAAAGTAACATTTGACCATTGGGTGACCAGGATGGCGATTCGATGCGTTTACCGGATGCCAGATAACGAATATCCGAACCGTCCGGACGCACCGTTGCTACTGCAAACGACCAGTTTTTCAATGAAATCATGGCAATGCGATCACCGCTCGGCGACCACGACGGCGATGTGTTATACGTGCCCTGGGTGCTGACCAGTTGCGCTTTGCTGCCACTGGCTATTCCCTCAGATATCGCCTTGCGATAAATCTGCGGTTTGCCACTACGGTTGCTGACAAACGCAATCCATTTGCCATCCGGCGACCAGGTCGGCGTGGTATCAATACCCTTATGATGGGTGAATTGCCGCCACTTATTTTTCTTAATATCGTAAATATGAATCTCGCTGTTGCCCGTATGCGATAATGTGGCCGCCACATAACGCCCATCGGGCGAAAATTCCGGCGTGCTGTTTAATCCTTTGAAATTACCGAATGCGGTTCTTTTT
>CAJXNE010000069.1 GCA_913056285.1 uncultured Zetaproteobacteria bacterium
GGGAAAATGGTATTGTGGATTGCTGCCATCGGTCTGATGATCAATCTGATCATTATGCGCTGGTTGCACGGCAGCCACGATATCAATTCGCGTGCAGCCTACTGGCATGTGCTGGGCGATGCGCTGGGCTCTGTTGCGGCGATGATTGCCGGTGGTGTGATTCTGTTAACCGGCTGGATGCCGATTGATCCGCTTCTCTCTTTTCTTGTGGCCGGAATTCTGGCCTGGGGCGGCTGGCGGTTGGTGCGTGAAACAACGCTGGAATTGATGATGGCGGTGCCTCAGGAACTGGACTTGCATGCGATAAAACAGGCGATGCAGGCCGTTGACGGGGTAAGCAGCGTACACCATATCCACCTGTGGCGCTTGCCAGCTGGGACCTTGGCATTGTCTGCACATATTCGGGTTGCGGATATGCATGATTGGTCAGCATTGTTGCCAGCACTGCTCGCAACATTGAAACAACAGGATATCAAGCATGCCACCTTGCAACCGGAGGTGGAATGTCATGATTTCGCAAGCATTGAGCCGGGCGCATGAGCCACTTGCAAAAGTCGTGAGCGGCAATCTGCGTCCCCACTTTGGCGTATTTCCATGCTGGATTTTCGAGCCATGGAACAACCATGCCTCTCAATCCACCCTGAAAATCCACTCAAAGTGGGATTTCATCTTATCCACCCAGACTTTTGCAAGTGGCTCGTATGATCGCGTTTCCTGATCCGTCGCTGGCCGATGAACAGGGTTTGCTGGCGGCTGGCGGTAATCTGGAGCCGGACACATTGCTGGCGGCTTATGCCAAAGGAATTTTCCCATGGTATGCGGAGGGGCAACCGGTACTGTGGTGGTCGCCCGACCCGCGCATGGTGTTGTTTCCTGACGAATTTCATTGTTCCAAGCGTCTGGGCAGGCGTATGCGGCAAGGGCTGTATAGCGTGTCATTTGATGAGGCATTTGGTGATGTCATCCAGACATGTGCCGATATTCCACGCCGGGGCGAGGATGGCACATGGATTCTGCCCGAAATGATCGAAGCTTATAAACGGTTATACCAACTAGGGGTGGCGCATTCGGTGGAAGTGTGGGAAGGCGATACGCTGGCAGGCGGTTTATACGGTGTGTTACAGAAGCGGATATTTTTTGCTGAGTCGATGTTCAGCCGCAAAATCGACGCCTCAAAGTGCGCTATTGCCTCCCTGTGTGAACGCGGTTTGCGGGATGGCTGGACGTTGATTGATTGTCAGTTTTATACGGATCATTTACACAGTCTCGGCGCACGCGAAATTTCCCGCAGTGATTTTTTGCAATATGTTTCTATTGATTTAAATAAACCCTAGTAATATACTCGGTCATTGCCACACGGACGGGGGTTCCACTTTCGTGGGCATGGCGCTTGATGCGTAACGTATTGCTTGCCCGAACGACTTTTTATGGTTGGGCGAATATTCTCTGACAGGGGGTGAATGATGAAAAAAATATTTCCATACATGGCGCTGGCTTCGCTGTTGTTTTTACTCACAGCGCCGCTGGCCGAGGCTGCTGAATCGAATATAGGCGTGATGGCCGGCATCGTGATGCACTTAAACCACTATCCTTCCAGCGATGAACAGACGCAATTGGCTGCCATTGCCGGCAATAAAAAATCAACAGCCGGTGAAAAAGTGCTGGCCAATGCCTTGATGCATATGCGCCATCAGGTTAACGCTGCCGATGCCGCCTTGCTTCACCAGTTACAGAATGCTGCAGCAGCCAGCAGTCAGGAGAAAGAACTTGCCGGAATTCTGCTCGGCATTATGCATCACCCGTCCAGTGCAGATAAACAACGGCTGAAATCACTGCTCGATTAACTGCTTCTCATGGCAGATTGATGCCTGCAAGTCAGGTAGCTTCATCATGGTGCTGATTGCGAAATGCATCGCAATCGGCTATCACTCGATGATTCAAATGTGTTACTGCATGAAAATATGTGAACTGCAAGGCTGTGCGGAATCCGGGGTAAGCCTTTCCTCTTGTCATAGCTTGTTTCTGCTCTGTGTCCTCCGCGTCCTCTGTGGTGAAAGGTTTAAGGTGATTTACAGATGAGTTTAACAATCAATCGGAAGCAACTGGTCAAAACGGCAGTGCAAGGCGTGGTCTCTCCGGCCAATCAATGGGCGCCGTTCGAGGTGGGTTCGGCTGGCGAAACATTTGCATGGCCTTCGACCGGCGGCATCACTTATAATGTTAAAATCGGCGATTCGGTGTTTGGTTGGGCCGGCGAGCATATCGAACCGGGCGTATCCTCAACGATGACCCATAAAAATCGCAAAGCTGAAGCCGGATATCAGTTCCTGGCTTGCTGCGGCAATGAAGCGATGGTGATTTCAGGTGCCGCCAAGGGAGAAAAAGGAACGGTGCTCGGACATCACGGCGGCGTGGAACACCTCATGCTGGATTTTCCCGATGCCACCCTCGATAAGTTGACCTGCGATGATAAATTCCTGATCAAGGGTTACGGGCAGGGGCTGAAACTGATCGATCATCCGGATGTCTATATGTATAATCTCGACCCCGATGTGCTCGAAGCATGGGGTTTAAAAGAACGCGACGACGGCAAAATCGAGGTGCCGGTAAGCGTGATTGTGCCGGGCTATGCCATGGGTTCCGGCATCGGATCCTTATCCGTGACTACCGGCGATTACGATATTCTCTGCCATGATCAGAGCGTGGTGGAAGAATATGGCATGGATCGTCTGCGCTTTGGCGATTTCGTGGCGGTGCTGGATCACGATAATCGTTATGGGCGCACCTATCGCAAAGGCGCGATAACCATCGGCGTGGTGATTCATTCCGATTCACCGCTGGCCGGGCACGGGCCGGGCATGATGACCTTGATGAGCGCCTGCGATGAAAAGCTCGTTCCGGTGATTGACGCAGATGCCAACCTTGGGGTCATGAAACAGATTGGCCGCTTTGCCTGAGTGCCACGCATGATGCGCGTCGCCTGTATCCAGATGTGTTCCGGCACAGATCGCGATGTCAATCTGGATACTGCCGAAAAGCTGTTATCCCGTGCTTCGCAACAGGGTGCTGAACTGGCTGTGTTGCCGGAGAATTTCTCCTTCATGGGTGGCAGCGATGCCGACAACAAACAGCATGCCGAAGATCCATCCGATTCCGCAATACTGCAATTTCTGTCCGCTCAAGCGGCAACACATCACATGGCGATCATCGGCGGCTCTTTGTTATTGCATGGTCAAAGCGGGCGGCTGCGCAATGTCTGTCCGGCATTCGATGCCGGCGGCAACCAGCTTGCGATCTATGACAAAATACATTTGTTCGATATGGATTATAATGGCGAATCTTATTGCGAATCGGCCCTGGTTGCGGCTGGCGATCATCCTTCAGCGATTCCGTGCGGTGCATTCAGGGTCGGCTTGAGCATCTGTTATGACCTGCGTTTTCCTGAACTCTATCGTGCTTATGCCGATGATGGCTGCGATGTGTTGTGTAATGTGGCGGCGTTTACGGCCATCACCGGCCGTGCCCATTGGCAGACATTGCTCAAGGCCAGAGCCATTGAAAACCAATCGTATATGCTGGCAGCCGCACAATCCGGAACACATCCGGACGGGCGGCAAACCTGGGGGCACAGCATGATTATTGATCCATGGGGCGAGATGCTGGCCGAGCTGGAGGAAGGCGAAGGCATCGTGGTGGCAGAGGTATCGAAAAAACAATTGAATGCAGTCCGTCAATCACTCCCTGCATTGCAACATCGAAGAATATAAACCCGACCGTTTTCCCTGGTTTCTCTATGAGCAATATACATCGTCATTGTCCCATTTTCGCTAATGCCTTGTAATTAAAGGGCTTGCGCAACCTATCCACAGAAGCTGTGGATAACCTGGTGGATAAAAATCCGCTTTGTCATATTTGATATGCGGTGAAAAGCAGGTGCTGATCAGCGCCTAAAATATAGGCTTATGAATTAGGTCATATAAAACAATTAGTTGCACGCATTTTATAATAAGAACTATAGGCGAATGGCGTAAGTATTAAATTATTTTCATGGGCATATAACGGCGGTGGATAAATGCAGTGATTACAATGTTTTCAACTGCCTTAAGGCTTCAAATGTAACAATAGAGCAGGCTGAGGAGAGATTCAGGGAACGCACCGGCGCATCCTTGCGCATGGGAATAGTGACCGCTTGCAAATCGCCAAGAATTTCGCGACTCAGGCCGCGTGTTTCCGGCCCGAATACCAACACATCACCGGCCTGAAAAGTGGTATCCCAATAACGATCTTCCACCTTCGAACTCAGGCCGAACCAGGTACTATTTTCACCGATAGCCCGGCGAACTGCCTGCCAGCTATCGTGCTCCTGAACGTCCAGATATTGCCAGTAATCCAGCCCGGCGCGTTTGAGTTGCTTGTCGGTAATCTCAAAGCCCAGTGGATGCACCAGATGCAGCTTGCAGCCCGTGCAGGCGCATAGCCGGGCGATATTTCCGGTATTGGGCGGTATTTCCGGCTCAACGAGTACAATATGCAGCGGTGGATTCATGCGTCTGCACGCAGGGGCAGGATGCCCCTCGGTGCGAAGCACCGTAAATGAGGTGAAAACCACGTTTTTCGGCGAATGGCTCGGGGAGAGGTATGGATGCCGATCTCCGATTCAATCAAATCGGCGCATAGCCGGGCGATATTACCCGTGGTGGGTGGACAATTCGGCAGGATAGCCGAATTGGACGTGCCAGAGGCACGCCCGAAGGGTGAGGGACCAGAATGGCCCGAATCCATTTCCGGCTCGACGAGCACGATATGCAGCGGCGTGGTCATGTTAAGTCAATAAAAAAGGCAGGGAAATATCCCTGCCTTTAGCAACTGTATCTGCAACTATCAGTCCAGATGTTCGTCGATGAATTCACTCAGCTTGGCCTTATTGACTGCGCCAACCTTGGTGCCCTGAACATTGCCATCATTGAACAGCATCAGGGTAGGTATGCCACGCACGCCGTATTTGCCGGGTGTGTTGGGATTATCGTCGATATTGATTTTGGCAATTGTGACCTGACCTTGCTTCTCGCCTGCCACTTCGTCCAGAATCGGTGCGATTTGTTTGCACGGGCCGCACCATGGTGCCCAGAAATCAACCACAACGGGGCCGGACGCTTTTAATACATCAGCATCGAAGCTTTCGTCGCTAACATGAATAATCAAATCTGAAGACATAAGTTTTCCTCGTGTGTTGGTGGAATACACGAAACGTTAGTCCGGGGGGGTAAAAGCGTCAACCATGTTAGAGCAACGTTCTTTAAGCAATAAGATTCGCCAGCGAATTAACGATGCCGGCGGATGGCTGCCGTTCGATCAGTTTATGCAGGCCGCATTGTATGAACCTGGGCTGGGTTATTACGACACAAAAACCGTGTTCGGTGAAAAAGGTGATTTTGTAACCGCCTCGGAACTGGGGCCGTGGTCGACGCTGGCTATGGCCGATCTGGTATTCAATGCCTGGCAACAAATGGGAGAACCGGCAATATGGACGCTGATTGAGCAGGGTTCTGGTTCCGGTCAGCAGTTGGCAGCGTTGCTGGATATTCTGGTACAATGGTCGATGCAGCCGCCGACAACGGTGATTTCTGTCGAGCATTGCGCCCAACTGCGGGACAGGCAGCAAAAGCTGTTTGCCGAGCGGGAGCTACATGTGATGCTGGCGGCATCGCTCAACGATGTGGATGCCAGCGAGCATGTGGTTTATTACAGCAATGAACTGCCAGATGCGTTTCCTGTCCCCTGTTTTCATTACAAGCAGAGCGCATTTTATGAGCGAGGCGTGGGCATTGATGGCGATGCATTCTGCTGGCTGGATGCCGAAGCGCCGATGAGCAATCCGCCTTTCATTGCGGCTGAATTGATAGCCAACTGGCCGGACAGTTATATCTCTGAATACAATCCGGCGTTAAACGCATGGCAACAGCAACTGGCCCGAATTATTCAAAGCGGTTTTGTGTTCACGGTGGATTACGGTTATTCGCAACAGGAATATTATCGTCAGGCGCGGGTGGAAGGCACGCTGCTGACCCATGTTGATCAAACAGCGGATGAAGATGTGTTATCCAATCCCGGTAGCCGTGATATTACTGCCCATGTCGATTTTACTGCCTTGTCGCGCGCTGGAAAAGAGGCGGGTCTGACGTCTGTTTTATGGATGAGCCAGGGTGGCTGGCTGGCGCAATCGCCATCGGTGCAGGCGCTGATCCAGTCGCTGGCGGAGCAGAATGATAAAGTTAGTATGCATTTGCTGGCTCATGCCAAGCGCATGCTCATGCCGTTCGGTATGGGAGAAGTATTTAAGCTACTCATTCAGTCCAGGGGATTATGCGCAAAGAAACCGGATTACTTAAAACAGTTTGACCATATGGATGTGTTGTGATGACAAAGATAACATTTGAAAATGAGAAAGTGATTGAAGAAGATAATCTGGATCAGTCGCTGCTGGAAATCTCTCTGAAGCATGGCATATCGCACATGCATGTCTGCGGCGGACATGCCCGTTGTTCCACCTGCCGTGTCATTATTTGCGATGGCCTGGAAAATTTGCAGCCAAAAAACAAACTTGAGCAGACGCTGGCTGATAAAAAAGGACTGGAAGATAATATTCGGCTTGCATGTCAGACTCGCGTCAAAGGGCCTGTCAGCCTGCGGCGGCTGGTACTCGATGATCGGGATGCTGATCTGGCGATAGCTGACGAATTACAGCAGACAACAGGGCGAGAGCATGCGGTTGCGATTTTATTTAGTGACATTCGCGGATTCACTCGTTTCTCAGAGCGTCATTTGCCTTATGATATTATTCATATTCTTAACCGTTATTTTCAGGAAATGGGCGAAGTTGTGCTGGCGAATCATGGTTATATCGATAAATACATCGGAGACGGTTTGATGGCGCTTTTTGGTGTGGATGAACAGCAGCCATCAAGTAATTGCCGCCACGCGATTACGGCAGCTATGCAAATGCAGCAGGCTTTAGAGCGGGTGAATGATTATCTGAAACAGAATTTTAACGAGCGCTTTGAGATTGGTATAGGCATTCATTTTGGCGAAGTGGTGTTGGGCAAGATAGGACATCGAGATAAAGCCCAGTTCACGGCCATTGGCGATGCTGTTAATCTGGCCAGCCGAATCGAAGGGGAAACAAAAATGATAGATTCGTCTATTCTTGTTTCGGAATGTATGTATGCTCATATCAAAGATCAGGTGCATATCGGGCAAACGCTGAAAACACAGCTAAAAGGCAAAAGCGGCGATTATCTGTTGTACGAAGTGCTTGAGCTAACATCGACGTGAGCGGTGAGTTCAGCGATTGAATTCGCCGATTAATTCAGACCGAGCACATCCTGCATATCGTACCAGCCACCGGATTGATCGGAGAGCCAGCCGGCTGCGCGAACTGCGCCGCGAGCGAAGACCATGCGATCTGAGGCGATATGATTGATTTCAATACGTTCTTCATCAGCGATGAACATGGCTTTGTGTTCGCCGACAATATTGCCGCCACGCACAACTGAAAAGCCGATATCGCCTGCCTTGCGTGCGCCGGTCATACCCTGGCGTGACAGCACCGATACCGCATCCAGTTCAACGCCGCGTCCGGCCGCCAGCGATTTTCCCATGGCTAGCGCGGTGCCACTGGGGGCATCCACCTTGTGTTTATGGTGTGCTTCAAAGATTTCGGCATCGTAGTCATTACCAAGCACCTGTGCGGCGCGTTCAATTAAACTCAGCGCCAGATTAACGCCAACCGAATAATTGGCTGCCATCACAACAGGGGAATCGGAAAGGGTATTGCGCAACTGTTGCATCTGCTCATCATCACAGCCGGTCGTTCCAATCACCATGGCCATGCCGCGTTCGGCTACAAAGATGGCGTGATTCAGGGTGGCGACCGGGGCAGTGAAATCAATCAACACATCTGCCTCGGGGCAGGCATGTACATCATCAACAAGGCGCACGCCCAGTGTTTCCACGCCGGCCAGTTCGCCGGCATCTCGACCCACAAATTCGGATCCCGGGCGTTCGGTTGCGCCCACGACGTTGGCATTCGCGCTTTCGGTGATGGCGCGCACCAGCATGCGTCCCATGCGGCCTGAAGCGCCTACAACGATCACTCTGCTATCACTCATGGCTTCGCCTCCCCGGACAGATCATCCCAGAAATCTTTTACCTTGCCCAGAAATGATGAGCGTTCGGGATATACTTCATCACCGGTTTCATTGGCAAATTCACGCAACAATTCTGCCTGACGCGTGCTCATTTTCTTCGGTACGGCGATCTGGACGCGCACATACAAATCCCCCTTCTGACCGCCGGCGCGTACATCGGGAACACCATGGCCGCGCAGTCGGAATACGCGCCCGCCTTCGGTTCCAGCCGGGATTTTAATCTTGATTCTGCCATCCAGCGTCGGCGCATCGACTTCCGATCCCAGCGATGCCTGCGGGAATGTAACCGGCATGGTGCAATAGAGGTCAGCACCTTCGCGCTCAAAAATCTGATGTTCCTTGAGTGAAATCACCACATATAAATCACCGGCAGGACCACCTTGCTGGCCGACTTCGCCTTCACCGGATACGCGCACCTGGGCGCCGTCATATACGCCGGCAGGCACCTTGATTTTGAGTTTTTTGTTTACTTTGACACGGCCTGCGCCGCCGCATTCCACACATGGCGATTCAATGCGCGTGCCGGCGCCATGACAGGTCGGGCAGGTGCGGCGTACGGCAAAGAAACCCTGCTGCATCTGTACCTGTCCGTGTCCGCCGCAGGTATTGCACGGCACCGGATTGGTGCCCGGTCGTGCGCCGGAACCGTTACAGCCACTGCACGTTTCGTGTTTGGGGATTTTCAATTCCACTTCGCGACCATTGGCCGCTTCCTCCAGCGTCAGGGACAGGTTGTAGCGCAGGTCAGCGCCGCGACCGGATTGTCCTGCTCCGCCGCCAAAGCCGAACATGTCGCCGAATACATCGCCGAACATATCGCCGAAATCACGGAATGCATGTGAATCCTGCGCGCCACCACGGCCCCAGAAATCCTGCATTTGTTCATCCACACCGGCATGGCCGTACTGGTCATAACGTGACCGTTTCTTGGCATCGGTCAGTACTTCATAGGCTTCGGTAACTTCACGGAAATTTTCAGCCGCCGCTGTATCATCCGGATTGCGATCCGGATGATATTTCATCGCCAGCTTGCGATATGCTCGCTTGATGGTGTTCTCATCAGCATCTTTGGCAACGCCCAGCACTTCATAATAATCGCGTTTAGACACGTTCACTCCCGGTTATCATTCTATCAAAACAACATCATTTCACGCCAAGGCGAAAAGTACGCAAAGCGAACTGATTGTGCATGTTTTTCATTTACTTTGCGCTCTTCGCGTCTTTGCGAGAAACAAGTTTGACGATGTTTCTAAAACGTGAAAAGGAGCGGCAAGCATTTCGCCCCCGCTCCTTACACTTAGTCCGCATGATTCATGAATATACGGGCTAGATGTTATGCCTTACTTCTTGTCGTTTTCATCCACGACTTCGGCATCGACGATTTCAGCATCCTGAGCGGCGTTGTTATCGCTGCCTGTAGCCGATGATGTGGC
>CAJXNE010000070.1 GCA_913056285.1 uncultured Zetaproteobacteria bacterium
GTAAGGAAAGTGAAAATCGCACTTTTCGCTTTCCGTGAAGTAAAAAGACCATGGATGGACTTTTTACGACTTCATCAGGAAACAGCGCCATGATATTACCGGTTTTGGTACTTGCGCGGGGGCAGGGTTGGTCAATCCTCATCTATTCTTCGCTTGAGGGTGGCTTAATAGTGCACCAAAATATGTCTCAAGATACCAGGGCTTAGTTTCGAGCTCCAAATTAACGCGTATTGTTTGTTGCATGTTACACCATGACGAGAGCGTTTCCCGGCTTGCCTAAGTTTTTCAATCTCCTAGCTTCCCCCTTCCTGTTGCAGGATATGTAATAGTCCAATGAGGTATCC
Organism: uncultured Zetaproteobacteria bacterium; assembly: GCA_913056285.1. GTDB lineage: Bacteria > Pseudomonadota > Zetaproteobacteria > Mariprofundales > Mariprofundaceae > Mariprofundus. The sequence goes on from CAJXNE010000070.1 coordinate 345, forward strand.
ATGAAAGTTCTCGTAGTCGGCGGCGGTGGTCGTGAGCATGCGTTGTGCTGGAAATTGAAGCGCTCCCCATCGGTCAGTGAAGTGGTATGCGCGCCGGGTAATCCGGGCATTGCCCATGACGCGCGTTGCGTGGCGGTTGGCGCTGAAGATATTGACGGACTGGTTGCACTGGCGAAAACCGAACAACCGGGTCTGGTTGTTGTCGGGCCGGAAGTGCCGTTGGTGGCAGGGCTGGCCAACATACTGCGTGAAGAAGGTTTCGCGGTGTTCGGGCCGGACAAGGCAGCGGCTAATCTGGAGGGCAGCAAATCATTCTCGAAACGGCTGATGTATGAGGCTGGCGTGCCGACGGCGCGTTTTGAAGTGCATGTGGATCTGGAAGAAGCGATAGATACGATTCGCAGCTGGGGTGCGCCGATTGTGATCAAAGCTTCCGGCCTGGCGGCTGGCAAGGGTGTCATTGTGGCGCAAAGCGAAAAAGAGGCGATTGATGCAGTGCGCGATATGCTGGCTGGAAACTCATTTGGTGAGGCCGGGTCGCAGGTCATTATCGAGGAATGTCTGGTCGGAGAAGAAGCGAGCTGTTTGTTTATTGTCTCCGGCGATACCGTGTTAGCGCTGGATTCTTCTCAGGATCATAAAGCCTTGCTGGATGGCGATCAGGGCCCCAATACCGGCGGTATGGGTGCCTATTCTCCTGCCCCGTGCGTCACGAATGCCGTGGCCGATGAAGTACTGGAAACCATTGCGCGGCCAATTATTGCAGCATTGAAAAAGAAGGGTGCTGAGTTTATCGGAACGCTGTATGCCGGCGTGATGTTGACTGATGATGGGCCGAAAACGCTGGAGTTCAATGTGCGTTTTGGCGATCCGGAATGCCAGCCGTTAATGAGCCGATTGAAATCTGATCTGGGCGAAGTGCTGTTGGCTGCTGCTGAAAAGCGGCTGGATGGCATTGAGCTGGAATGGGAAGAAGGCTCATCACTCTGTGTGGTGGTTTCATCCGATGGCTATCCGGGCAGCTTTGAAAAAGGGCAGGTCATTGCTGGTCTTGATGCGGTAGAGGCTGCGGGAACCACAGTATTCCATGCTGGCACAGCAGAAAAAGATGGCACTATCGTGAATTCAGGTGGTCGTGTTCTGGGTGTAACTGCTGTGGCGGATAGCGTGAAAGCAGCGCAACAAACAGTGTATCATGCGCTGCAGAAGCTGGACTGGCCGGGTGGTTTTTATCGCAAAGACATTGGCTATCGCGCTGTAGCCCGGGAAACGCAAAAAGATTAACCACAGCGGTAATAGTAAGGGGAAACCATGGAACCGTTACAAGTATTGATTTTGATGGGCAGCAAGTCCGATATGAAGGTGATGGAAAAGACCGAGGCTGTGCTCGATGGGTTCGGTGTGGCCTATAAAACACTGATTCGTTCCGCGCATCGGACGCCGGAAGCAACGATCGAGGCAGTGATGGATGCAGACGCAGTCGGTTGCAAGGTATTCGTGTGCGCAGCCGGTATGGCGGCGCATCTGGCTGGCGTGGTGTGCTCTAAAACAGTCAAGCCGGTGATTGGCGTGCCTATAGCGGCCGGCCCCATGCAGGGCGAGGATGCGTTGCATTCCACGGTGATGATGCCGCCGGGACTGCCGGTAGCGACAGTCGGCATTAATGCGGCAAAGAATGCCGGTTTGCTGGCAGTGCAGATGCTGGCCCAAACCGATGAACGCCTGACCCGGTTGCTCAAGGATGACCGGGCTGCGCAGGCTGAGGCAATTCTCTCTGCGTAACAGCAAGATTGCTGAAAAGTTATCAGCGCTGCGAACTGCGCACCTACTCAGGCACGGCGGCCTGATTGCACATCATACCGCCACCTTACCCGGCGTTGCTGCGATTCCGAACCACGCGGCGGCCATAGCAAGGCTGCAATTGTTCAAACAACGTAAAGGGCCGTTTTTGTTGTTGGCTGATTCAGTTGCAACGGCTACATCATTAGCCCGTTACTTTTCACCGGAACTCAGGCGGCAGGTAGGTGCCGCCTGGCCGGGGCCGGTAACGCTGGTATTTGTCGGCAAACCTGGTTTACCCACCTGTTGTTACCACCATGGCTATCTGGCTGTGCGTGTGGATGCCAGCCTACAGACCCGGCAATTGGCAGCTGCCTGCGGCGGATTAATGGTATCGAGCAGCCTGAATCGAAGCGGTGCGGCTGTGGTGCGACCGAGCCTGACATGCACGATGCGCATGCATCGTTTTTTGCGAATGTGTTTGGCGGGTAAAATTTCTTCGGGAAAAGCTTCATCTATTGTGCGTGTGCGGCGCAATCACGCCGTTTTGATGCGCCATGTTCACCGCTCTGTCGGCAGTCAATAAGCACGTTGTTACTCACCAGTATTGCGCGCCGGGTTCGCTCTTCTATAGTGGTGCTGTACCGGCGTTTAGCCGGTTTATATTGATAGGGAGGAACAACATGAAGCACATTGTAATTGCAATTGCAGCCAGCGCTTTGCTGGCAGCACCGGTATTTGCCGGAGAACACGAAGCCCATCATGGCGAGGGTCATGGCGCAGCCCATGCAGAAGGCCACGAAGCAGGTCATGGTGCACACCATAAGACGGTTTCGAATAAAGTGATTGCCGCGCAGCGCAAGGCACTGGCGAAAAGCACCAAAGGCAAAGGCTTCGGCCCTCAGGCGCCGCGCGATATTGATGCAGTTGAAGGTAAGAATAAACGTGTTTTCAGCCAGGCTCCGGCCTCGACAAGCATGAATCTGTGCAATATTCATTTCCATAAAAATGCCGAGCACAAGGCAAAGGATTTCTCCATCTATGCCGGCAATGGCAATGGTGAAGGTTACCAGAGCGGTTATACGTATGATAAATCATTGTTGAGTGAAGCCGAGTTGGCACCAACCAGGCATAAGATCTGCGATAGTTCACACAGCACCCTGAGGCCGGGTGATACCATCGAAGTGCACTATGTTTATTCAACGGCTCAAATCAAGCCGGGCAAAGGGCTGGGTTCATGCTTTAACAAGGATATTCCAAAGCAAAATCCGCAACTGCGTGTAGAAACACAAGTCTATGTACTGGTCCACGACAAGCATGCGCTCAGCTTTAAAAAATTAACCAAATTCAAGAAGCAAGGTGGTTTGTATCAGGCCACAGGTATTCCTGATAACACGGGTACGCCGGTTCAGTATGCCGGCTCCACAACCGGCCCCGGCTATAATGAAACAGGTTCTCCTTATCAGGTGACCTGGAGTGTTCGTCCGCATGTCGCCAAAGTGAATATCGCCACGGTTGGCAAATGGTGCAAGAAAAATGCTTTCGAGGAAAATCATGGTCACGGCGTCAGAAATCTGGTGAAAAACAAAAAGCTGTTATCCGAGATTCATTAAGGCGCTACTGATAAAGGCATACTGCCTGTAATCAGTTCCCAAAGGGAAAAGGCGCAGTAGATGGCGACTTATAAACACATCCATCTATTGCGCCATTTTTCTTTTATGTGTCGTTTATATTGCCCTCAATAGACCGCACACAATCAGGTCAATCTGTTGCTAAAAAAGAATGGGTATTTGAGACTCCAGAGCAGTGCTGATGATGACTTGGTTCGGACTATGCTGTACAGCAGTTGCATACACGGACTAGATAGTCGGGAAGGTCAATGCTGAGAGCGTTATGAATCAGCAGCTGTGTTTGCCATTGGCACGGTGAATTCAACGCGCAGGCCATGAGGCTCACGGTTGGACAGTGTCAGTTCGCCACCATGGGCCTCCAACAGTTCTTTAACGATTGACAGGCCCAGCCCGTGACTCTTGTGCTGGCGGCTTCGCGCCTTGTTCACCCGGTAAAAACGTTCGGTGACGCGAGCCAGATGTTTTTGCGGAATACCAGGCCCGGTATCATCAATGATGATCTGGCAATGCTTTTCATGGCGAATCATGCGAATGCAAACCTCACCCTTGTCGGATGAATAATGGATGGCATTGACCAGCAGGTTGGTGGTAATTCTGTCCATATCGTCAAAGGGCAGGGCCAGTAAGAGTGCATCATCGTCATGCTCAAATTCAAGCGACAGATGTTTTGCAAGGCATTGCGGCTCCAGCATATCACATGAACGCTGGATCACGTTCACGCCATCGCAACTGGCATGCTTGTCTTTTTGGCCAAACTCAGCCTGATCCAGTGTCAGCAACACATCCAGCAGATGATTGACGTGTTTGGCTTCATCGGCAATCACCGCTGCCGCCTCTTTGCGAAAATCGGCTTGATCGCCAAAGCTTTCCATGCTACGGGCATAGCCCAGCAATGAAGTCAGCGGCGTTTTAAGATCATGCATCAGGTTGGATAAAAATGTGCGGCGTTGTAGTTCCAGTTTGTGGCGCACGGTAACGTCGAGGCAGAGCAGCAGCGCCTCACCGTTTTCCAGCCGCGCTATTCTTGGCTCAAGTATGCGATCTGGCAGTTCAATCTGCGGCAGCTTTGTTTTCTTCGGTAGCGCAGCAACAGCTTGCGACAGCCGTTCGTTCCAGTCGGCATCACGATATAATTGCAGCATGGGTTGCGGTAGTAATGATTGGCCCATGCCAAAGATTTCGCGGGCGCGCGGGTTGGCAGCACTCACGGAGCCACCCCTGATGCGTAGGACAGCCTCATTGACATCGGCAAGCAGGGCATCAAGGCGAGCATTGCTATCGAGTTGATGCTGCAATGCATTGATTTCTTCTTTTAAATGCCTTATTTTGGACTGGTAATCGGCAACCTGCTTACGCATGCGTAAGGTGGCATAAGCGCAAGCGGTCGCGACAACAGCAACCAACAACAGCCATAGCCAGTTCATTCAGCAGGCGTCACAAATCGATAGCCCATGCTCCGCACTGTTTCAATGCATTTTTTTCGGCCAATTTTTTTCAGCGCCTTGCGCAGCCGTTTGATTGTCACATCGACGGTGCGCGCTTCGACATAAACATCATGTCCCCAGACATGATCGAGCAGATAATCACGGCTTCTGGTCTTGCCCGGCTTGTCCATGAGGATTTTCAACAGCTTGTATTCCAGCGGGCGCACTTCAACACGCGCATCGCCTTCAAATACGACCGGAACATCGGGATCAAGCTGGATGTTTACCTGTGCAGACACGCCTGATTCCATGACACGGCTTCGTCGTAGCAACGCTTTGGTTCGCGCCACCAGTTCATCCGGCTCGAACGGTTTGGAAAGATAATCATCCGCCCCTTCATTGAGCCCGTGCACGCGCTCGATTGGCATGCCGAGCGCTGTCACCATCAAAACCGGCGTATGCCCTTTGGTAGGTGAAGCTTTGAGCCAGCGCAAAATCTTCATGCCGCTGGCGCCGGGCAACATGCGATCCAGCACCACCAGTCGCCATTCTCCATCGCGTAATGCTGCCAGCGCGGCATCGCCATCACCGCGAATCGATGTGGTAAAGCCAGCCTTGCGCAGATGCATTTCCATCAGTCGTGCAATCGGCGCTTCATCCTCGACAATTAAAATATCTGCGCTTGTGCTAAGAGGTTCCTGAGTCATCAGGTCACGATACTGAAAGCTGTCATGCTTGACCTCAAGCATTAGCTGAGTCCGCCACGGACATCATGGCGCATGGCGGCATATTCGCTCTCAGGCTTAAGCGACATCTGCGAGAGCAAACGGAACATAAAGCGCAGAAGCAGATTGCCCAGCGCTGCATCTTCGACAGTAATCAGATTAAAGTAATCGCGGTTGATGCACAGCAGGGTTATATCCTCATCGGCTGTTACGGTCGCGGCATGCGGGCGCGATGCATCCAGAAATGAAAACAGACCGAACACATCGCCTGCTTTCAGGCTGCTGTAAATGCCGAATGACGGGCTGGAAACATGGACTGACCCGCTCACAATCAAACGCATGGTTTTATCTGTTTCGCTAGCGGCGGTGTAAATTACATCGCCTGATGCGTGTTTCTCCACGTCAAAACTGCTAAATAACTGCATGCTCTCATCGAGTTGCATCTGCTGGCAAATAGGCAATTCACAAAATTGGTTGAACAAGGGGTTGGCCATTCGAGTAGCCGCATAGGCTTCGGTGAGTCCGGCCTGGGTTGCATGATTGATATACATAATGCCTCATTTTTCTTCTTCGATTCGGTAATATGTAAATCATGCGCGTGTTTGTGTCACAGGTATGACATTCAATGCGTCTGGTGGCTATGACTTCATCGTGTCACATAAAAAGAATGAGCCTGATATTTCAGTCTTTTCCTTCTTCGAACTTTGGTGGCCCGGTTGGCGCATGCAAACTTGAACCCTTTGCTTTGGATCGGGACGTTGCCGCAAAATTATGGACACGCTCCGAGAAGGAAACATCCCTGAGCTGGTCACTGTAACTCGATTGGATGTCAGTCTTTAGCCAATACCGTCTCAATTGCTTCTACGATGTTCTGTACTTTGATTGGATTCAGGGCATCAGGATGGGGTGAAGCAAACTGACCGGAATCGTTGTCGAAATAGAGACCTGAAGCAGCTTTGAATTCATCTGTCAGTGCTGCACGGACAAGTACGTCTGCACCAACACCGATATCCCCACCAGCCACACCAAAGCCCTGTTTTACCATTTTTGTACCAAGCATGGATCCGGGGTTTACCGCGATCATTGTTGGCCCTTGGTCTTCGAGCGACAGCGCCATACTCCGCGACCACATAGTAAGAGCCAGTTTGCTTTGCGCATAAGCAGTGAAGTCGTCGGCCAGGCTGACATGCCCGACTAAAGCCTCCGGATCTACCGGGGACTGAGCTGCAGAGGAGAGATTGATCACACGCCCGGAAGCACCAATCAACGGTAATAGTCGTGTGGTCAGCAGATAGGGAGCAATGGTATTGACCACAAAACGGACATCCAGCCCATCCTGAGTGATTGGGTCAGAAACTTTAAAGACGCCAGCATTGTTAATCAGCACATCAAGTTTTGGGTGTCGATCAGCCACGGCTTTGGCAAGTTTTTCGACATCATCCAGGCGTGACAAATCAGCCACGTACCCTTCAATATCTCTCCCGTTTGTTGACTCGGCCAGTTCTCTTTTTACTTGCTCCAGTTTTTTCGGATTGCGGCCGTGCAGCAAGACAGTATGCCCCTGTGAGACCAGTTTTCTGGCTGTTTCCAGGCCAATACCATCCGTTGAACCTGTAATTAGAATTATTTTCTGCATTTAAGCTCTCCTGTTCAGCGAAATCTGATAGAGTTTCATGAAAGTGGGGCAACCTGAACAGTTACCCCACTTTGATGACAGGTGTTGAATAGTTACCAATGATGTTTCGATATCAGTCTGATTAAAAACTGTTCACTGACATATGCCTGATCCTCTTAGTTTTCTATGACCACCTTGCCCATCGCCTGACCACTCTCTAAACGGGCGTGTGCTTTGCCCGCCTCTTCGAGTGAGTAACGCTTTTCATCAAGAACAGGTTTTAGACCACCGGCTTCAACAATCCGGGTCAGATTGCGCAAAATTTCAGCATGTTTTTCGCGCTTATAGTTATGCAACATAGGAATCAGCATGAATACAACATGCAACGACAAGCCCTTAAAGTGCGCGATCGATAAGTCCAGTTCGCACATCGCGACTGTCGAAGCGATTTGGCCATTCAGTGCAGCCGCTTCGAATGAGTTAAGCATATTTGCACCGCCAACGGAATCGAACACCAGATCAAATCCGGCTCCATGGGTGTGTTTGGCAACATAATCTTCAACGGTTTCGGTTTTATAGTTAATCGCCGTTGCGCCGAGTTGCTCGATGAGTGCCAATTGCTTCTCACCGCCGCCGGTTGAATACACATCGGCACCAAAATGCCTGGCCAGTTGCAAGGCAACATGTCCCACGCCACCGGAACCACCGTGCACCAGAACCCTTTGTCCCTGTTTGATACCCGCACGCATTAAGCCTTCATAGGCAGTAATCGCAACCAACGGCAAGGCAGCAGCTTCGCGCATGGTCAAATTTTTCGGCTTATGGGCAATCAGATTGCTGTCGGCTACGATATTTTCTGCCAACGTGCCGGGTAAATCAGCCAACCCACCTGCGCAGCCATACACCTCATCTCCAACTGAATAATCAGTGACACCATCACCTACGTCTTCAACCGTACCGGCAAAATCCATTCCCAGAATCGCGGGGGTATCAGGTGATAATGGCAATTCATCTCCCATTTTACGTATCATCGTATCCACTGTGTTCACGCTTGAAGCTGCGATTTTCACCAAAACATGGCCTGCTTTGATTTCTGGTTGATCTATTTCCGCAACCTCGAATATTGCGTCTTCTCCATAGGCGTTGATGGTCATTGCTTTCATGTGGCTCTCCTTGTTCTGTTCTATTTTTCATGCATTGCTTTTCAGCTGGAATGGCGCAATGATGCGCACTACAAGCTATTAATGTAAGTACGCACAATTTTGTTATGTAGTATCATTTAGTATACTTAGGATGCAAATAAGGAGGTAGTATATGGCTCACGGACGTTATGATTGTAGCGAGGGTTGCCCTGTTGAAGCTGCGTTGAATGTGATTGGCGGCAAGTGGAAAGGTATTATCCTGTATCATCTGCTAAGTGAAACGATGCGCTTTAATGAGCTAAAACGTCTAATGCCCGGCATTACCCAACGCATGTTAACCAAACAATTGCGCGAACTGGAAGCAGACAAGCTGATTTCCAGAAAGGTCTATCCCGTAGTACCTCCGAAAGTGGAGTATTCCATGACTGACTACGGCAGAACACTGGATTCAATTATATGCGCACTACGGGATTGGGGCGTAAAGCATATGGAGAATGCAAAGCCACAGCCTGTACAAACGTCAGGTGCCTGAATAACCAAAGTGGACCGAGTTACGTCAGTCAACGGCGGCGAGCATTTAGGCTGTCCAGGATGATGAGGGCCCTATCTGATTGTTTTCTGATGCAGCATATGAACTAATCATGTTCATGACCTGAGGCATCATAATATCATGACTAATCTTGCTCACCTCAGGCAAAGCATCAGAGCCACTTAATGTCCCGATTGAGACTGAGGTAGTTTGACTATAAACCATAGCCTCTTCCGCGCTTACTGTACCATCGCCATTTGTATCGGCGGGATCAGTGCTGGTGGTAGATACATTGCTTCCAGATCCTGTGTTGGAAGGAGGAGGTGGAG
>CAJXNE010000071.1 GCA_913056285.1 uncultured Zetaproteobacteria bacterium
TGTATCATTGAGACGTTGAAAAATTTCAAATAAAGTCATTTGTTCGGCGTCAAAGCCGGGTAGCCAGCCTGTTTCATCTTTGTCAGTGCCGGTGTGACGTAACAAATCAATGGCGCAGAGTTGATCCAGCCATTCTTGCAGGATGTTGCTGGGCAGGTCTGTCTCTTCAATCAAATCAGATATTTTCAATGTATTGCCCGCATGCAGAGCCTGGGCTGCCCGCAAAAGAATCAGATGTGAATAAAATTGTCGGATGCCCGGTTTCTGAAAACTGCTGTTTTGCTGGTGCGATTGTTCCGGGTGATGCAGGCAGAAGGCGATTTCGGAGCCCAGCAACACAATGACCCAGATTAAATAAATCCAGATAAGAAAGATCGGCAGGGTAGAGAGTGCGCCGTATAAACGCTCGTAATTGGCCACTTCAGTGACATAAAATGCAAAACCGAATTTGGCCCATTCAAACAACGCACCAGCGACCAATCCGCCGATTGCCGCATAACGGAATGGGACGGGTGTGTTGGGCAGTACGCAATACATGGTGGCCATGGCCAGTGATGACATGAGCCATGGCACCAGAAAGGGCGCTTCGCTAAGGTAGGATGCGCCTTGGGCCACATCCTTGACTATGGGTAATGCGGTAAAATACGAGGTGATGGTAATGGAAGCGCCAATCAGAATCGGAGCCAGTGTCAGGGTAGCCCAGAATGTGATGAATTTGGAGAGCCATGCACGTGCGCGGGTGATACGCCAGATATCATTGAAGGCTTCCTCAACCGTATTAAGCAGAGCAGTTGCGGTGAATAGCAGGCCGATGACGCCGAATACAGAGATGGCCGTGGTTTTATCAGCGACTGAACCGAGATAGTCCTGTACCACCTTTTGGCTGGTCGGTAATAAATAATTCAGCAACGAGTCTCTGACACTGCCTGCCATGGCGTCAAAGGCCTGAAAGCTGGTAAAAACCGAAAAGCCGAGCGCTACCATGGGCACAATCGCCAACAATGAGGCATAGGCCAGCGCTGAAGCGCGTTGAATACATTGATCCAGAATAAAGCGCCTGATGACACGAATAGAAAAACGCAACAGATGCGTGGTATGTCGAAACAGGGCGGGCAGGCTGGCAATATCTGCCACATCCATTTCCAGCATTTGTTTAATCTGCTGTTTTAGTGAAGGTTGTTTGCTCATCAGGAGCTATCTTAAACAGCGATAAGCGGATGGCAACCGGTAATGCAGGATGGCAAAGCTATGAACGAAAGAGGCCGATGTTGAGTATGATGCCTGAAAGAAAAAAATCAAAAAGTACTTTTGGTCAGCGCTTCATAAAGGAGATGCTGATTAAAGGCATCCTGCCTGTAATCAGTTCGCAAAAGCAAAAGCGCGGTTTTGCCTTTGCTTACAAATCAAGCACTTACGTGTTTGATTTGGCAGCCCGTCCGTGGGCTGTAAGAAAGCACTGATTTAATCAGCGCTTCCCTAAAGTAACGAAAATATCTTCCGGGAGGGGAGTGATTTGACAGCTTCAGTGGCAAGGTCGGCTATTGTGGCCGGGAGTAGGGGAGTATCTACGCATGGCTTGATTGCCTGCCACGAATGCGATGCCGTATATCGACTGGAAGCGCTGCCTGAAGGGGCAGCGGCACATTGCTCATTTTGTGATGCACAGCTGTATAAGCAGGTGTCTTCGCATACTTTGGATCAGAGCATGGCGCTTCATTTTGCTGCACTGATGCTGTTTATTATCGCCAATACCTTGCCGTTTATATCGCTGAAATTTGCCGGTCGGGTGGAAACGGACATGCTGATGTCCGGGCCGATGGCATTATTTAATGTCGGTATGGACGGCATCGGGCTGTTGGTGTTGATGACCAGTATCCTGTTTCCCCTGCTGAGCATGGTTGCCGCCCTGTACCTGCTGATTGCCGCCCGCCTTGATATTCAGCCGCCCGGCAAGGGTATGGTATATCGTATGGTAAGGTTTATGGAGCCATGGAGCATGCTTGGCGTATTTATGCTGGCGGTGCTGATTGCCATCGTTAAATTACTTGATCTGGCTGAAATTGAAGCGGGTATTGCCCTGTTCGCATTTGCAGCACTGTTGCCGGTTAGTGTGATGGCCCAGCAGCGGTTTGATAGTTCCTTATTCTGGCCGCATCAGTTCTGTGAGGGTGGGCGTGATGGTGGAAAAAATGGCGAGATAAATCCGAACTCCGCACTCAAAGGCGGGCTGTTACATTGCCATACATGCGCTTTGCTGGTGGAGCAGTCGAAGCACGGTTCACATTGCCCGCGTTGCGGCGATCATCTGCATGCACGCAAGCCCGATAGTCTGGCGCGTACCTGGGCTTTGCTTATCGCCGCAATCGTGATGCTTTTGCCTGCCAATATTCTGCCCATTATGACCGTGATTCGATTCGGACAAGGTGAGCCCAGTACGATTCTGGCCGGCGTGGTGCATCTGATTGGCGCCGGCATGTGGCCACTTGGTCTTATTATATTCTTTGCCAGTATCATGGTGCCGGTCAGTAAACTGGTGGCACTTGTGTTTCTGCTGTTTTCCGTACAACGAAAATCGACATGGAAACCCGATGATAGAACGCGGCTATATCGTGTGACGGAGATGATCGGTTCCTGGTCGATGGTTGATATTTTTATTATCGGAATTCTGACGTCACTGGTCAGTCTGGATGCGCTCTCGACGATCAGGCCGGGTGCTGCGGCCAGTTATTTTGCCGGGGCTGTGGTATTGACCATGTTGGCTGCGCAAAGCTTCGATCCGCGTTTGATTTGGGATGATATTGAGCGATGCAGTGAACATGATGGCAATGATGCCGTGACTGATGCATTGCCGATGGAGCAAGCGCATGGCTGATGCCCGGCATAAGCAGAGCAGCGAACCAGTGACGGGTCCAGTGAACAAACCGTTACAACCGGTAGTGAAAATGCGGCAGGGTTTATCCATCGTCTGGCTGATTCCACTACTGACGCTATGTATCGGCGCGTGGCTGATTGTCAAAACGATTTCAGAACAAGGCCCGGAGATCACTATTACCTTGCATACGGCAGAAGGCATTGAAGCAGGCAAAACGCTGATTAAATATAAAGATGTGACGATTGGAAAAGTCGAGAAACTTCGTTTTTCTGATCGATTTGATCATGTCGTGCTCACCGCACGCCTGAATCCCGAAGCCGCGACTTTTTTGCATCGTGACACGCGTTTCTGGGTGGTGCGACCACATCTGAGTTTGCGAGGCGTAAGCGGACTAAGCACGCTGATCAGCGGCTCTTATCTGGAGATAGATCCCGGGCATGGCTCGCCGCAGCATCATTTTATTGGTCTGGATGAGGCACCTGCTATTAAATCCGATGCCAATGGCGTACGTATTACATTGATGTCAGAGAAACTGGGTTCGCTGGATATTGGTTCGCCGGTGTATTATCAGGGCATTGAGGCTGGCGAAGTGCAGGGTTATGAGCTGGCCAATGATCAGCATAGCCTGCTTATTCACGTGTTTGTACGCGCCCCTTATGATGAACTGGTACATGACAACAGCCATTTCTGGAATATCAGCGGTATTGATCTGTCGATGGGCGCAGATGGCTTCCGTCTGCGTTCGAGTTCATTGCGTTCAATTATCTTTGGCGGTATTGCTTTTGATTCGAAAAAATCTTCCGATGGCCCCGATGAGGATGCCAGCAGTCTGGTGTACACGCTATATGCCGATTACGATGAAATTCTTGCCAAAGCCTATACCAGAAAATTGCGTCTGGTGGTGTTTTTCGATGGTTCGGTGCGAGGGCTGGATGTCGGCGCGCCGGTAGAGTTCAAGGGCATCAAGGTGGGGCAGGTTACTGATGTTCGTTTGCAGTTTGACCCGTCCGATTTGAGTTTCCTTATTCCTGTCGTTATTGAACTGGAGCCTGAACGCATTGTTGCAGGCGATACCAGTGGCGATGAGACAGCACTGGAGGTGCTTCATACCCTGATCAGCCGGGGGCTGCGCGCCCAGTTGCAGACAGGCAGCTTGCTGACCGGAAAATTGTATGTGGGTCTGGATATGCATCCGGGTAGCCCGTCCCGCCTGCTTGGCGGTGATTCATCGGAACTGCCAGAAATTCCTTCGATTATAGGCGGTTTGCAAAGTGTGATGGCCAAGTTGGAAAAGATACCGCTGGATAAGATAGGCGATGACCTGGGTGAACTGCTGCATGGTGCAAACGCCATCATGAACGGGCCGGAGCTCAAGCAATCCATGATTGATATGCAGGCATCCTTGCACAGCTTCAGACATGTGATAGGGGCGCTCGATGGCCATGCGGAACCGCTGACTATGCATCTGGATGAGGCGCTGGTTTCGGGGCGCAATGCTATGGAACAGGCTGAGAAAACACTGCACACCATTGACCAGACCCTTGATCCTGCTTCGCCGTTACAATATCAGATTAATCAGTTGAGCCGGGATTTGTCTGATATGGCGCGTGCTATTCGTTCATTTGTTGATTTGCTTGAGCGTCATCCCAATGCTGTGATCTTTGGTAAACCGGCAACAGGAGACACAAAATGAATGGCATAACTCGCAAATCGGTACAAGCAAGCCATGTGCGTTTATTGCTGGCGATGATTGTTCCGGCGCTATTGGTGTTGGTCGGCTGTAAAACACCTGTGACGCAGTATTACGTGCTTAATACAGTGCCAGCCAAACAAGCTACCAAACCGGCAGCACCGGCGCTGGCAATCACACTGAGACAGGTGGAAATCCCCCGCTATCTGGACAGGCCTCGCATGGTGAGCCGCGACGCGGAAAATCATTTGCATATTTCTGAATATCACCAGTGGGGCGGGCGTTTGCGTGATGATCTGGCCAACACCCTGAGTGATGATCTGGCCGAGCGCATGGGCTCAGTCACTGTCACTACAGCACCCTTTCCCGGCTCGATGGATGCCGAAATCTCACTGCTGGTTGATTTTCGCCAGTTCGAGCGTCTGGCCGATGGATATATGCACTTGAGGGCGAGATGGTTATTGCAACGATCCGGAAAAATCATTGAGAATCATTATGAGCAACTTCAAAGCGATGATGTGATTGTTGAATACGATTATGCCGATATGGCGGCAGCCATGAGCCAGTTATTGGGGCGGCTGGCTGATAAAGTAGCCATGCGTATTTTAAGCTTGCCGCCTCGGGAGAAGGAATAAGCGTGCCTGCCCATGTGTCGCTGAAGGGCTGCTTTGCAAGCGTGCTATTGCTCGCCAGTTTGTTCCCATGCCTGTTGTTCCCATATCCGATGGGTATGGCCCATGCAGCACCGGTTCCAACATCTGATGATAGCCATCAGGTAGTTCAAACACAGCTGAGGTTGGCGCACTTAACCGGTACCGAGATTATTCGCGAGTCAGTGAAGCGCCATGAACTATACCCGTATGTGTTTGAAGCGCAGACCCTGATTCTCACAGATGCGCACAAACAGCACGATGTCCGACGCATGCAGCGTTATTCCCGCATGGAGAAGGACGGTGTTTTTAAAACAAAGCTTGAGTTTGTCTATCCCGACAGTATTGCAGGAACAGTACTGTTATTTGTACATCATCCCGATGGGTCCGGTAGCAGCCGAATTTTTCTACCTGCATTGGGTGCTCAACTGACAGATTATGTCGGCGCCATATCTGGCGGTCAGATATTGGGCAGCGAGTTTTCTCTGGAAGACTTTATGCCGGAGGATATGGCATCATTTGTCTATCACCGGATTGATGATGTGGTGGTGGATAGCAGGGCCTACTTTGTTGTTCGTGCTGATTTATCAACATCGTCAGCTGCTTCAGACCGATCCTATGCAGAACGCATATTATTTGTTCGTCAGGATAACTTCTTTATCAGCCGTGTTGACTATTTTGATAACAAGGCGCACCTGATTAAGCGGCAGACGAGCCATAATATTCACCCGGTGGGTGGGAAAATGTGGCGCGCCGATATGGTGAAGGTGGAGAATATGTTGAACCGGCACAGTTCCATTCTCAAGATCGATCAGCGTATATTTTCCAGTGATTACGCGCCTGAGTCAGCCTTTGATGCAAACCTTTTGCTGGTCGCCGCAAAGCGGAAAGATGATGCCCGGAAAGATCATGCCAGGAAGGATGATGCCAGGAAGGGGGCTGATGACGCCGCCGAAAAACCCGATGATGCTCAGGTGACGGGCAGCGAGGAGAAGCCATGAGTCGGATACTCATATTCGCGACAGGACACCGTTTACTGATCTTGCTTGCGATGGTATTGCTCACAGCGCTGGCCGCAAGCGGCATTCCTCGACTGCATATCGATACCGGCGTGGACAGTATGATTGCCGATGGCGATCCCAATCGTCTGGTTTATGAATCGGTGATCGAAGAGTTCGGCTCTGATAGCCAGACACTGGTTTTTGTACGCGATAAACAACTCTGGTCTCCGGCTAAAATTGCAGCCCTTAAGGCGATGCATGATCGTTTGACTGCGCTGGATATTGTCCAGCGCGTGGATGATGTTTTCACACTGCGCAGCCTGCGTGGCGAACAGGGAAGTATCAGTTCAAAAGTGTTTGTTGAGCAATTGCCCGAGACGCAGCAAGCCGTTGATCAATTAAGAGATGATGTGCTCTACAACCCGTTATTAAAAGGCAATCTGGTGTCTCCGGATGGTCACGATCTGGCCCTGATGGTGATGCTTGATCCTAAAAAAGCGGAAAAACTGGGTCATGCCAGGGTAAATGCTGTGATACAGCAAGCCATAGATGGAGCCCGGAAAAAATTTGAACGTGTATTTCAGATCGGCGGGCCACGCATTGAAACGGAATTGGAAGCGACGCTGTTATCGGATATGCGCGTGCTTGCGCCCATTTCAGCGCTGGTATTGATGCTCGTTATTCTACTATTTTTGCGCAGTATCGTGGCTGGCCTGATTCCATTGGTGACTGCTGCCCTGAGTCTGGTCTGGGCGCTGGGTATGATGGGCTGGTTTGGCATCCCGGTGAATATTCTCAGCGCCATGTTACCCACCCTGATTATCGTGATTGGCGCTACCGAAGATACGCATCTGATTACAACATTTTTGCAGATCAGGGGTGAATATTCTGATCGGGATGCGGAATTTTGTGTGCGACGTATGTTGCGTAAAATGGCGACACCGGTTTTCCTGACCGTCTTTACGACCGTGCTTGGCTTCGCCAGCAATATCTTCAGCAGTATTGATTTGATTCGTGATTTCGCACTGGCTTCGAGTTTCGCCATGCTGGCCAATGGCATTATTACTATGCTGTTGGTGCCGATCATGCTTGGCGTTTTGGGAAAAAGTAAATCCAAAGCGCTGTCAGGCAAATGGTGGCTATCCGAGCTTGTCGTCAAATTCGACAGCAAGTCCAATATTTCGATGCAGCGTATTGTGCTCTTTGGCACGGTTTTGTTATGCGCTTTCTTTCTTTACGAAGCATCCAAATTATATGTGACCAATGATCCGATGTCCTATTTCAAACAGGATCGGGAACTTATCCGGGATGCATCTGACGTGCATGAACACCTGTCTGGAATCAAAACGTTTTTCATTACGGTTCAGTCGAATCGCGAGCAGGCTTTTTTACATCCGGATAATATTCGTAAGCTGGATGAGATTGAGGATTTTATTGCCAAGCAGGGTATTTTCGATCGGAGTATCTCACTGGCGGATTATCTGAAACTGTTAAATCGTGAATTCCATGCGGGTCAAAAGAGCTGGTATCAGGTGCCGGCTAGCAAGGATATGGTTTCCCAGTATTTGTTATTCATGCATCGAAACGATCTGAATCGCTATGTTAGTCATGATTTCAAACGAGCCACGATTGTCGTGCGTCATAATGTCAGTGATTCGAATGTACTGAACACCAACATTGCCGAACTGCGCCAGGTGGCGCAGGACATTGCCGGCGCGGATATGCAGGTATTTGTGGTAGGTAAAAACCTAATGATCAATGAGGCTGCGGAAAGCCTGTTGTGGGCTCAGGTTAAATCGCTTTGTATCTTGTTGCTGATTATTTTTCTGCTGATGTCTGCCATGTTTACCTCGTTTAAGGGCGGTCTGATTGCCTTGATACCCAGTGTCATTCCGATTATTCTGATGTTCGGCGTGATGGGAATGCTCGGAATACCGTTAAATCCGGGTACGGCCATGGTTGCTGTGATTGCCATTGGTATTGCCATTGATAGTACGATTCATTTGCTGTCCAGTTACAATAAACTCAGCCGGGATTCCGGCGATGCGGCGCATGCAACGCAACTTACGGTGCGTGAAGAATCGCTGCCAATGATAGCAACCAGCGTGGCGCTGGCGCTTGGTTTTGGCATTTTGCTGGCCTCTGATTTTACCATTATCGGGCAGTTTGGCGCGCTCTCGGCGGCAACCATGCTATTCGCCCTGTTTGCCAATTTGATTATAACGCCGCTGGTGATGGCCCGGGTGCGTCTGGTCGGACTGTATGATATTATAGCCTTGAAGATGGATAAGGAATCCCTGCATGGTTGTCGGTTATTTCATGAGATGTCCAATTATCAGATTCGCAAGGCCATGTTGATTTCCGAAGTGAAAGAATTCAGTAAGGGAATGAAAATTATTGAACAGGGGAGTCTTGAGCGCTGCATGTACTTGCTCATCAAGGGTGATGTTGAAGTGATCTATCATGGCAGAGATGAAAATGTCGCAGTCACAACGATGAAGCCCGGAGATGTGTTTGGGGAAATTGCCTTCGTCAATGAAATCGAACGCACGGCGGATGTATGTGCGCTCAGTGCGGTTACCGTGGTGAAATTTGACTATGAACGGCTAAAAAATGATTTACGTTATTTCCCCGGTATTGTGGCTAAATTGAATTTCAATATCAGCTATATTCTCGGAGAGCGACTGGCAGGCACCTTGAAGGATTAACCTGTTGTCATGCGTATGATTGGCTGATGGCATGCAAAGCAAGCATTCATATACCGGGCGGATTGTATCACGTGATGCTTTGTGGAAGTGATGAACAAGTCTCCACTAGGCATGGATATTGCAGGTAGCGAAAGTCAGAAAGTGAGCTATGAAGGAAACACAATTTAGGCAAAAGTTAGATACAACCAAGTCCAAGTTACTTTGTAATAACCCAAGACCTCATGCCTGACCCTTGTATTCATGTCCTCCACACCGCCAACCCGGTCGCCGCTGTGGGCAACCAGGTATGTCGCAGGATTATTCACCAATGACTCATCGCTAACAAAGCTGCCTGCCTTGAAAATAGGTGGCAAGCGGGCTGTGTTGCTGACGACGGGGCTGCAAGCCGGCAACGAGGCGATTGATGTCGGAGCCGTTCTTGCAATGAATACGGGCACACATATAGTTGATATATGGCATATATGACCTCATCTGTACTGCACAATCTGCGGCAGCAGGTGTATACATTGGTGGAGGGCGAACATTCGCTGTCGGGAAGAA
>CAJXNE010000072.1 GCA_913056285.1 uncultured Zetaproteobacteria bacterium
TTCTGCACCGCATCCATCTGCAAGGTCACCAGTGCGGCAATACCCATGCCCAACATGCCCAGCGCATTACCGCGCCGCGCTGTTTCCGGACTGGCCAATCCCTTGAGTGCAAAAATAATCAGAACCGATGCCAGCAGATAGGCCATCGCCACCATATTATCAGATAACATATCAGGAACCTTCTTATTTCCGCTTTTTAAACATAGCCAGCATACGCTGCGTCACCATGAAACCGCCGAAAATATTGACTGCGGCCAGACCCACCGCAATCAGCCCCAGCACAGAAGCCAGGCTCATTTCAGTCGGCCCCGCCGCCAGCAATGCGCCGACGATAATAATACTGGAAATGGCATTGGTAACGCTCATCAAGGGCGTATGCAGCGCTGGCGTCACTGTCCACACCACGTGGTAGCCAACGATAATTGCCAACACAAATACGGTGAACGAAAACACAAACGGATCAACACTCGATGCATGCGCTGACTGCGCAGCCTGACCTATCGCTTCAACATTCACGATGCTTCCCCCTTCGGCAGCAATTCAGGTTTTAGAAATTCCCCATCAACACACAACAGCGCCGCCTCAACCACCTCATCTTCCCGGTTCATTTGCAAACTGCCATCATCCTGCAACATCGGTGCAATAAAATTAAACAGGTTTCGCGCATACAGGCTACTGGCATCGGTGGCCATCAGAGCCGGAATATTGGTAATTCCAACCAGCGTCACGCCATGTTTTACCACCACCTGATCCATTTCCGAGAGCGGACAATTGCCACCCATCTCCACAGCCATATCGACAATCACCGAACCGGCTTTCATGCTCTTTACCATATCCTCAGTAATCAGTACCGGCGCAGGACGACCCGGAATCAGGGCCGTGGTAATAATAATATCCGATTTGGCAGCGTGTTCAGCAATCAATTCAGCCTGTCGCCGTTTATAGTCATCATCCATCTCTTTGGCATAACCGCCTGAATCTTCGGCGTCGGCGTCGGCTGCCACTTCAACAAATTTCGCCCCCAGACTCTCCACCTGCTCCTTGGCCGCAGCGCGCACATCAAAGGCTTCGACATTCGCCCCCATGCGTCGGGCCGTGGCAATGGCCTGCAACCCGGCTACGCCAGCCCCCATCACCAGCACTTTGGCCGGTTGCACCGTACCGGCAGCAGTCATTAGCATCGGAAAAAAGCGCTGGTAATGCTCCATCGCCAGCAATACGGATTTGTAGCCGGCGATATTGGCCTGCGAAGAGAGCACATCCATGGACTGGGCGCGCGAAATACGTGGCACCATTTCCATACAAAAACAGGAAATCCCGGCATCGGCATAGGCCTGTAACAACGGATTGCCGAATGGGTTTGCCAGACTGGCAACCGTTGATCCATGTTTAAGCCGGGAAAGCTCTTCGGCATTTAACGAACGAACTTTCAGAATCAAATCCGCATCGGCGCACGTGGCGGAAAAATCATCGGCCAGCGCAGCACCCTGCTCGACAAAAGCTGAATCAGGATAGTTGGCTGCCACACCGGCGCCTTTTTCAAACACCACATCGCAACCGGCAGCAATAAACTTCTTCACCGTCTCCGGCGTCGCTGCAACGCGTTTTTCATTGAGTTGAGTTTCTGCTGGAACCGCGATTAGCATGGAATGATCTCCGGAAATTCAGCCCGTCAAAACCACATCGCCAGTGACGGTTGGTGAATAGTAAGAATACAAGTCATTATTACAAGCGCAAAGCGACTGAGGGTACTCTCCTGCAGTCAGATTCCCTATATACCGATGTCACCAAAATCACAGTTGGATACAACAGACCATGCTGCCGGAATAAATCTTATGTTTCAGATACAAAAAAACATCCCCCGACAAAGCAGGGGATGTTGATTCGATCAAGTGATTGCTAGTTGCCGTGAACTGATCGCATGGAGTTCGGCGTAATGTGCGAACTGCCTGTGCCCGGCGCGCCGGTTGAACCATCAGCACATTTGCATGAGGCAATACCCGGAGAGCATGCGCAACTGCCGCTATCATTTCCGCTGTGATTGTTGCCACTATCACTGTTTGAATCCTTAGAGCCCTGGTCTTTAGAGTCCTTGTCCTTGGAATCCCTGTCCTTGGAGCCTTTTGAGTCCTCACTATCTCCGGCCAGTGCAGACGGCACATTCAAAATCAAACCTTTTTCTGCGCTGAATGCAAAGCTCAACATGCCCGCCAGCATCACAATAAAAAATACGTTCTTTTTCATAACAACTCCTCTGAATACAATGCATAATAATGCGTTTATCACCATATACCAATATGTAACCAATTTGGTAGCATCCTCAAGCCTGCATCTGTAGCCATTGCAGGAATGCGACCTGCATCACAAAAATACTGTAAATATTTTCGCTGATAGCGCCCAAATAAAGGCAACTCGGTATCTATCGGCGATAGCTGCGCAGACTTTAGCCCGTAGTTTCCGAAAGGGTTCAATGGTGCGAATCGAGTCAGCACGGGAGTTTCGGAGCAGTCTGATTATTTATGGAAATCCGCCTTGGATGGAGTGGTTTCAGCGAGACAAAGCTAATCGCATTAAAAACAGATTTCTCATTTATTCCTCTCTAAAAAACTAGATTATGTCTATGAACGTCCTTGGCGTCAATGCATGGCATTGTGATATAAAGGCACAAAATCAGCACAGTGAATTACATAATGACTGCGCGTAAGAGTTTCGATGGTTTGCCATTCACATAGCCGATTGCATAAGCAGCAAGCCCGTAATCGCTCAGCCATACGCGCGTATTGGCATCACAGGCCTGAGCTGTTGCAAATGACGTGTCTGCGGAATTACACGGGCAGTTAGGCAATGTACCACCGGAACAGGCGCTTGGTTGCACTCCACCATAAATACTGTGCGGGTCGAGCGGAAAAATCTCAATATCCTTGTCCGGGTCAGCGCCCACTGCCGTCAGCCAGACAACGGCGCCATTGAGCGGGATATCTTCACCCACCACCGGTGTGTTATGATGCGGTAAAGATGGAATAGATGGCGTCACCACACCCGTTGAGGCGATTTCCAGTTTGATATAGCGCGGCAATTTCGTGCTGATATTTTCCATGACAGGCGCGGCACGGTTGGCGGGCTTGACGGTCACATCAATGCAATCTGGAAAGTTGCTTGCATTCTGCATGCACACATAGCGCTGCCCCATGGGGGAATTATCAAAATACATCAACTGTCCGGATGTGTAGGCAGTACTATTCGTGTCCACTGCATTGGTGCCAGCCTGACCGGTTGGCCCCGGATACCACAAATACGATTTCAGTTCAGTTAAGTCGCCAACAGCAGCAGCATTTGACGGTGCATTCGGCTCCCCAAACGGAGCTGCCTGATAAGTCCCTGAATAGGTGAAATCATCTAACTCGGCATCATTATTCAGCGCCCAGGAAATGTAGTTGATGGCCGTTTCAGCATAATAATAGGCTTCAGTATTTTTTTGCGCAGAAGCGCTGGTCTGGGTGGCAGACCGACTGCTCATGTACATGCCGAGCGACAGTAGCGTCAGCAAACTCAACATGATCAATGCGGTCACTAAAATAAAACCCCTTTGCTGACCGGCGTCAGGCGTGTCCATTTTCACTTCTAGTTCCTTTTCCATGTTTTAAATCTCAAACTGAGTGTTTTATTTGCTTTATTTTCATTGAGATAGCTGGATGTTAATGTAATCGTCCAGATCGAGTTTGCCGATTGGCTAGCAACCAGACCAGACGGGTTGGATGCGCTCATGCCACGAATAAGTTCTTCACAGCGTGTCTTATTAGGACGATCCCAGCAGATATATGGCGTTGGGTGACCCGTCTTGGCTGGCCTGAATTCGAACGAACCCTGACTGGCATCTACTGTATTACATGCAGTGGTATCCAGAGGGATAATGCTATCCAGAGGCCGGTAAATGATGCGGTTTTTTGTCGCATCCCAGCATAGATCCTGGCTTTCTCTCAACTCGGCCTGCATGATATGAGATGCCAGATAGAGATTTCCCATCTGGTCGCTTCTTGAGGAAACGGCTCGGGAAGCATCATTCATCGAGACAAACATGGAGGTCAATCCGGCCAGAATAAGCAACCCCATTGTCATGCCCACCAACATTTCAATCAGGGTAAAGCCTCGCACGTCCTGATCTGCAAGCAACAAAACGATATTCTTCTGACTGCCCATCATGGAACTTTAGACAAATGCGTCAAAAATACTGACCTTGTCTTTCCTTTGCGCGTCCAGCTGACATTCACCAGTTTTGTTTTCGGGTTCGGAGGAGTGGCGGCACTATAAAAGTTAAATGTATTTCCGCCGCCTGTTGGAGGCCCGCATACCTGACTCTCAGTAGCAGAAATCACGTACGATAGCTGCGATCCAAATAATGGCGTGCATGTTGCAACCGATGTCGTCGCAGTTCCAGATACCGGACAAGGCGAAGCTGTATTGGCAGTCGATACCGTCCAGCTCACCGCCGTTTTACAATAGCTGGCGTCCAGTGTCGGCAAGGTATCCGTCTGCTGCCACTCTTCGATAAATTGCTCGGCAAAATGCACTGCCGTCAAACGTTCACGTGAGGTTTGGCCGCTACCCAGCGATGATATACTAAAGCTTCCCAAAGCCAGTACGCCTACTGAGACAATAGTCAAAGCAACCAGAATCTCTATGAGCGTAAATCCTCTCATTGCAGATAAGCCCTGCCGATAATATTCAGCTTAATGGTGTTGCTGTGGCTGCCTGTGGTTAACGTGATTCTGCCGGGATTGACCGTACCACGGCTGCTAAATGTGTGGGTCGTGGTGGGCGAGATGGAAAGCTTATTAGAATACTGGCTAAGCGCATTAAGCTCTTTTTTGCATATATCGCAGGTGGCCGCTTTCGTTGTATCTGCATCAAAGGTATAAGTATTTGAAGTAAATGTGAGACTCACGCTACGGTTTTCGGATACGGCAAGCACCCTTGCCTGCTTTAGCTGAGCCATCAGTGCTTGCGTAGCGCTGCGCACCGCCTGCTTTTCACGCCAGCTGGAAAAAGCGGGGATAGCCACTGCCGCCATAATGGCCATGATGATCATGACTACCATCACTTCCAGCAGCGTAAAACCGGACTGTCGCCCTCTTCTCCGGGCAAATAAGCTGACCGCCTGCAAAACTACGCCTTGCCTGCCATGACTGCTTCCGCTTGAATTCGGTTTAATGCGCATCCTTTTCCTTATCGCCAAAATTGCCGTCAGCTTAAGCGTACTGATGGCGATGGTGTTAACCATAGCCTATATCATATTTTCCAGCAACCTGCCCGAACTGGGCTCGCTGTCCAATTATCAGCCACCGCTGGTCTCTCGCGTTTATAATACCGATGGCCAACTGATTGCCGAATATGCCGATGAACATCGGATACTTACGCCCTTTAATGAAATTCCGAAACAGCTGATTCATGCTTTTCTGGCGGCGGAGGATCAACAGTTTTATGAGCATCCGGGCATCAACCCTGCGCGAATATTATCGGCAGCTCTAGCCAACCTGAAAGCAGGACATACCGTTCAGGGCGGCTCGACCATTACGCAGCAGGTCGCCAAAAACTTTCTGCTTTCGTCGGAGCGTTCCTACACCCGTAAAATTCGCGAAGCCATTTTGGCCTACCGTATTGAACAATCCTTCAGCAAGGACGATATCCTCTATCTTTACCTGAACCAGATTTACCTGGGGCGTGGCTCCTACGGTGTGGCATCGGCAGCATGGCGTTACTTTCATAAGTCGCTGAATGAACTGTCGCTGGCCGAATGCGCTACGCTGGCAGGGCTGCCCAAGGCGCCGGGTAAATATGCACCGCACATCAACCCGAACAAGGCCAAACAGCGGCGCAATACGGTGCTGCGACTGATGCGCGAAAGCGGCATGGCCGATGCGCAGGCTGTGGCGCGGGCGATGCAGGCGCCGATGATTGTTGCACCACTGCAGCGGGCCACACTGATCAATGCCTATGCCGATCAGGTGCGCCGCGAATTGGTCGCACGATTCGGTGAAAAAAATCTGCGTAAACAGGGTTTTACTATCATTGTCCCGTATAATGAAAAAGCCGAACTGGCGGCCATTCGCGCCGTTCGTCATGGCGTTCTGGAAGTCGAACAACGCCAGTATTATCGCTACCCGACCCACCACCCTCGCAGTGAACGTGCTGCATTATTAGCAACATGGCGGCAACAGGCAGCTATCCCGACTACGGACTCCCTGATTCCGGCACTGGTTGAGAAAGTCTATAAAAATGGCGATTTGAGCGTCAACGACGGACGCCATATCTGGCGCTTATCCAAACCAAAATGGCACTGGAAACCTTTGGCGAACTATAAAAAAGAAGGTGCCAGCAAAGCCGAACTGGCAGCCTTGAAACAACGCCAGCGCACATGGGTTGTCGGCGATGAAATTCGTTTGCAAGGCCTGCCCAAGTCAGGCTTCCGGCTGGCGCAGGAGCCATCCATCGAATCAGCCCTGTATGCCATCGATCTGGAACGCGGCACCGTATTGGCACGGGTTGGCGGCTATGATTACCAGAGAGCTGGCTTTGATCGGGTACGTCAGGCCATGCGCCAGCCCGGCAGTGCATTCAAGCCGCTATTATATACCAGTGCGTTGGCAAGCGGCATGACCCCGGCCTCCATTATTATGGATACGCCGGTTGTTTTTGACAGCAACCAACATGAGGATTTCTGGCGCCCGGAAAATTACAAAAACAAGTTCGCCGGACCGGTCACATTGCGCAATGCACTGGAGCATTCACGCAATCTGGCCTCAATCAAGGTATTGCAGAATGTCGGTATCAAGCGCTTTTTAAACGACCTGAGCAATTTTCCGCTCGGGCGCAAGTTTCCGGCCCAGTTGGCGCTGGCATTAGGCGCGGCCGAAGTAAGCCCGCAGGCACTCACGGAAGCCTATGCAGTACTGGCTGATCAGGGGCGCAAATGGAAACCGGTTTCGATTCAACAGGTTCAAGACCGCACGGGTAAAACACTATACCGCTCTGTGGCCGGCAAACGTTGTCAGGTTTGCCATGTTGATCCGGTCATGAGCGTCAATGACGCCATGCGCCCTGCTGAACAGGTAGTTGACCCTGTCAATGCATTCCTGATCACCAATATCATGAAAGGCGTCATCAAACACGGTACAGGCCGCCGCGCCCTTCCATTAAAGCGCCCTGCCGCAGGCAAAACCGGCACGACCAACAAACAGGTCGATGCGTGGTTTATGGGTTATACGCCGCAGATTCTGACCGGCGTGTGGACGGGCCGCGATACGCCAACACCCATGGGTCGGCGTGAAACCGGCGCCAGAGCTGCGCTGCCGACATGGTTACAGGCCATGAAAGCATTTCACAAGGGTAAACCGGTTAAGGATTTCCAGCCGCCGGAAGGCATTGAATGGGTAAGCATTGATACCAAAACAGGCTTACTGCCCGGCGATGATAGCGAAGATATTTCTCTTGAGGCATTTCGCGCCGGCACTGCGCCAACAGAAGAGTCACCCGCAACAGCAGGCGGAAAGGGGAATCAAGATTCAGGCTTCTTCGGTTTAGGTATGTAGGGGCGAACCTTGTGTTCGCCCCGGCATGAAGAAGGGCAAACACAAGGTTTGCCCCTACGCCTCACAGCGCATTCACCTTGCACCCCAGGGCACTCTCTCTGCGCTTACAGCGCATTCACCTTGGCAGCCATGATAAAATCATTCTCGTGCAGGCCGCCGATTTTATGAGTGTAGAAAACAACCGTGCAAAAACCCCAACCATAACAAATATCCGGATGATGGTTTTCTATTTCAGAGATTTCACCCACTCGCACAGCAAAGGCCTGCGCCTGCATAAAATTCTTAAACGTAAATGAACGGCTGAGTTTCACCGGAGCCTCATCGAGTTGCCAGCCTGCAATAGCTGGCAACATGGCCCGCGCATCGTCTGCGCGCATCGGCGCAATACCTCCCTGGCACGGTACGCATGGTTTATTCTGTAATGCATTGTCTGTCGTCATATCACACCTCGGGATTTCATTTGGACATATTTTCCGCTTTCGGCGGCGGCGACTGATCTATCACCAGTTTATATTCGATAGCATCATTCAGCGCCCGGTAAGTCGCCTCCAGTACATCGGTGGAAACGCCAACAGTACTCCATTTGCGTTGCCCGTCCGAGGATTCGATGAGCACGCGCACCGCCGCTTCGGTCGCTTCACGCGTGGTCAAAACCCGCACCTTGAAATCAGTCAGAAACATCGCTTCCAACCCCGGATAGGCATCCACCAGCGCTGCCCGGAGCGCCTTGTCCATGGCATTGACCGGGCCGTTTCCAAGCGCTGCGGCATGACGTAGCTGGCCTCCAACCCGAACCTGCACAGTAGCCTCGGATTCGGCAGACTTCTCATGCCCCCGTTTCTCTTCAAAAACGCGAAAACCGACCAGCTCAAAATGGCGTTTAAAACGCTGCATCGAACGCCGCAACAGCAGTTGAAATGAGGCATCCGCACCTTCAAATACGTAGCCACCCGCTTCGAGTGCTTTGATGCGTTGCAAGGCTTCGGCCACCATTGGATCGTTGGGGTCGATGTCTGCATCCGGTTCCAGTTGTTTCAGCTTACTCAGAATATTACTGCGCCCAGCCTGGTCGGAAACCAGAATGCGCTGGCCGTTACCCACCAATGCGGGATCAATATGTTCGTAGAGATCTCGTTGCTTGCGGATAGCCGAGACATGAATGCCGCCTTTATGAGCAAAGGCATTCTGACCGACAAAGGGTTGATGTTGCCACGGCAGCCGATTGGCCATTTCATCAATAAATTGCGATAGCGATGATAACCGGGCCAGTTGATCGGGCAAAATGCCGCAATCGACACCCGCTTTCAATTGCAGAATTGGAATAATGGAAATCAGATTGGCATTGCCGCAACGTTCACCGATGCCGTTGATGGTGCCCTGCACATGTTGGGCTCCGGCACGCACCGCCGCCACAGAATTGGCCGCACTCATTTCGCAATCGTTATGGGCATGGATACCCAGCACCTGATCGGGCAAATATTGCTTGACCTGTTTGACCGCATCATACACAGGAAAGGGAATCGAACCGCCATTGGTATCGCACAATACCAGCGTATCCGCACCGGCTTGTGAAGCTGCTTCGAGTACTTTCAGCGCATAGCCCTCATTGGCGGCAAAACCATCGAAAAAGTGTTCGGCGTCAAAAAACACCATGTCGAAATGTTGTTTTAGATATGCCACCGATTCGCGTACCAACACCAGATTTTCTTCCAGCGTAATGCCGAGTGCAGTGGTCACGTGTACATCCCAGCTCTTGCCAAAAATACAGGCTGCATCCGCACCACTTTCAATCAGCCTGTTCAGACCATGATCT
>CAJXNE010000073.1 GCA_913056285.1 uncultured Zetaproteobacteria bacterium
GGGTTATGGCTATCGCAAGACCACCGGCATAGCAAACAACATCAAGGTTCAGACCTTCAAGGTTGGCGCATCTTATAGCTTTTATCAGAATATGATTCTTTCTCTATCATATCAGAATGATAAACTCACGACTGATGCTGCGACTGCTTTTATTACGGGTAATGGTGCTGGCAACACCAAGACCACGGTTCTGGATTACGTGATCTACCTGTAAAACAGCAACACGATTACTGTAACAGTATTCCGGAAAGGGAGGGCGCTTGCGCCCTCCCTTTTTGCTGTTGGTCACAACAGCGGATGACAATATCTTGACTTTTATACTTCAACCGATGGAATGCCGGGCATGAAACGATATCCCCTGCTACTAACCCTTGCCCTTTCAGCCTTGTTACTCTCTGCCTGCTCAGGCGGCATGCCCCAGTTATTCTGGTCTGCGAATGATAAGACGCCGGATTATGCCCGTAGCAGCGGCTCTCATGTGCAAGGCAATAGCAGGGTGCCTCTGGATGTGCCGCCGGAACTACGTAAAGATATTGAAGTGCCCATGCCGGACAAGGTTGCTGTTGAAGCTGCATCTGGCAATGCGGGTAGCATGGCAGCCAGAGATCGCAGTGCTGCGGTTGCAGGCTCTGCAGTGAGTCTGGATGCGCGGCGTTATGCCTTCACCCCTGCGCAGGTTTTTTCGGCGACAGTCGATGCGATGACGGCGTTGAATCTGCCCGTGAGTAGTGTGGACTCACCCAGCGGAACCGTTACCACAGAATGGCTTAGCCAGAATATAAACACTACCAATAATTATCTGAACTCTGTGATGAACATGGTTGGTGCTGGCGGGCCATCAAAAGTGCGCTATCGCTACGTGGTGCGCGTGTTGCGGGTGAGTGATTCGAATACACAACTGGAAATCCGCACGCTGGGGCAACAATACGCCAACCATCACTGGTCCAGTGTTGCGATGAAGAAGAAAGTAGCCAATGAGTTATTTTCCAGCGTGGAAGAACAACTGGCGCGTTTGAAATAGTCTCGTCAACGCACGCCCGGCTTAAGCTGGCGCATCAGCGATTCTTCAACCAGAAAGCTATACACGCCACGCACGCTTGTGATGCTAGCGCATAGTAGTATTCATGCATCATCCGAGCTAGCTTTTGCACCATGCGCATTTGCCATATTGGATTAAATCACAAAACCGCACCCGTTGAATTGCGTGAGCGGCTCGCTGTCGGCGAGCATGAGATTGCCGAAATTCTGCAGCATCGCATTGAAAACCCGGCGATTCGTGAAGCGGCGCTGCTTTCCACCTGCAACCGTGTTGAAATGACTGTCGTGACACATGATCCGGATGCGGCCATCGCCGCAGTGCATGAATGGTTTGCCGACAAAGCCGGCATGGATATGGAAGATGTCTGCGAGCACCTCTACACTCACACCGCAGAGGGCGCTATTCAACATCTGTTCCGGGTCGCTTCGGGGCTTGATTCGCTGGTGCTGGGCGAACCGCAGATTCTTGGTCAGGTCAAGGCATCGTATGAGCAGGCCCTGTCTGCCGGCACGGCAGGCCATGTGTTACATCGCTTGTATCAATCCACATTTAGCGCTGCCAAGCGCGCCCGCAGTGAAACGGGCATCGGCAAACAGTCGGTCAATGTTTCTTCATGCGCAGTGGAACTGGCGCGCCGTATTTTCGGTGATCTGGCCGGTAAAACCGTGCTGTTGATGGGGGCAGGCGAAATGGCTGAACTGGCCGCCCGCCATCTCAAAGGTAACGGGTGTACTGATATTCTGGTTGCCAACCGTACCCTGAAACGGGCTCAGAATCTGGCGCTGGAATTTGAGGGCCATGCGCTGACGATGGAGCAACTGCCGGATTATCTTGATGCCGCCGATATCGTGCTTTCAAGTACAGGCGCCAGCACCTTTGTGTTGCTGCCGGATGCTGTGCAGAGCGCCATGCAAAAGCGCCGTGGCAGGCCGATGTTCCTGGTCGATATTGCCGTACCGCGTGATATCGATCCTCGCATTGGCGAGGTTGATGGGGCTTACCTCTACGATATTGATGATTTGCAGCAAGTGGTGCAGGGCAATGTTGAACATCGCGAACAGGAAGCCGGATTGGCCGACAATATTATTATTGAGGAAACGGCTGAGTTTCTACGCTGGCTAAAATCGCTCGAATCCGTACCGCTGATTCGCAGTATTCAGCAGCAGATGGAAATACGGCGCAGTGAAGAGGTTGAAAAGGCGCTGCGTTATATGAAAGATTTTGATGCCGGACAGCTTGAGGCGGTGGAACGTTTCAGCAAAGCGCTGATGAAACGCTATTTGCATCCAACCCTGAGCACGCTGAAAAAATTGCCGGATGATATCGAAGGCGATTTGCTGATGGGCGCCGCCACGCGTTTGCTTGATATTGAATCATCCGGGCATGAGCCGGCCTCACCCCATACCCTGCAAAAAGGACACAATGAACACTCGTCTGGATAATATTCTCAGGCGCCGTGAAGAAATCACCATCAGCCTCGCCGACCCCGACATCACATCCAACAATAAACGATTTACCAAACTATCGCGTGAATTTTCCGAAATCGAGCCGGTTGCCGAAGAGGCGGCGCATTATCTGCAGCTGCAACAACAATTGCAGGATAATCAGGACATGGCCGCTGATCCCGACTGCGATGCGGAATTGCGTGAACTGGCCGAAGCCGAAATTCAGGAACTAAAACAGGCCATTGATGCCAGCGATAGCCGTCTAAACCTGCTGCTGTTGCCCAAAGATCCGAACGATGCCCGTGATATTATTCTGGAAATCCGCGCTGGCACCGGTGGCGATGAAGCGGCCCTGTTTGCCGCTGATTTGTTCCGCATGTATTGCCGCTATGCCGAAACGCAGGGCTTCAAGGTGGAGATTCTCTCCGCCAGTGATATCGGCATTGGCGGTTACAAGGAAGTGGTGGCGCAAGTGACCGGTCAGGGCGTATTTTCCCGGTTCAAATTTGAATCGGGCGTGCACCGGGTGCAGCGCGTACCCGAAACCGAGTCCGGCGGCCGCATTCATACCTCGGCCTGTACGGTGGCCATTCTGCCGGTGGCGGAAGAGGTAGATGTGAATATACGCACGGAAGACCTGCGCATCGATGTGTATCGTGCTTCCGGTGCAGGCGGCCAGCATGTCAACAAAACCGAGTCGGCTGTGCGCCTGACCCATTTACCCAGCGGTATCGTGGTGACCTGTCAGGATCAGGCCAGTCAGCACAAAAACAAAGCGCAGGCCATGAAAGTATTGCAGGCGCGCTTGTTTGATCGGGAACAATCCTCTGCCGATGCCCAGCGCGCCGAAGCGCGCAAGGGCATGGTTGGCTCCGGTGATCGCTCGGAGCGCATCCGCACCTACAATTTCCCTCAGGGGCGCATCACAGATCACCGCATCAATCTGACCTTGTACAAACTGGATCAGATTCTTGGCGGCGATATGGGTGAATTGATTGATGCGCTGCTCACCCATCATCAGGCAGAATTGCTCGCTGCCCAGTTATAGCCTCAAACACCTTTTTTGTCGGAACGGCAGGTGCGAAACATAATGATCAGGGAACTACTCCAACATGCTGGCATGCAATTAAAAGAAGCCGGCTGCGATGCGCCGCGACTGGATGCCGAGTTATTATTGATGCATGTCTGGCAGCTCAGCCGGACTGATTTGATTATCCGTGCGGGTGATACCGTGCCACAACATATCCTGACTGATTTTAATGTTTGTGTGCAACGGCGCATGAACCGCGAACCGCTGGCCTATATTATTGGCGAAAAGGAATTCTGGTCGCGTTTGTTTGTGGTGACGCCCGATGTATTGATTCCGAGGCCGGAAACCGAGCATTTAATCGAAGCTGTGCTGGCACGTTTCCCGGAACGGAATGGAACATACCGCTTTTGCGATATCGGCACCGGTTCCGGCTGTATTGCAGTGACGCTGGCTTGCGAGTTCCCGCATGCATCCATCATCGCCACCGATATTTCTGATGCGGCGCTTGCTGTTGCTCGCAGTAATGCCGCGAAACATCACGTTGCGCATCGCATTTGTTTCAGACAAGGCGATATGCTGGCGGCGCTTCAGTCAAAAGACGCTCCATTGGATGCCATTATTTCCAATCCGCCCTATGTGGCAGCATTGGAAATGGGGGAACTGGAAAAAGAACTGGCACAGGAGCCGCGCCACGCCCTGACCGATGAGAAGGATGGCTTGCACTATTTATCCACCATTCTGCGCGATGGCCCGGCATATTTGCAGGCCGGCGCTTATATGATGCTGGAAACCGGCCTCTGTGGTTTACCTGCCACGCCTGAGAATCTAACATTAGAACAAGCCATCCATGATCTGGCCGGCCACCTGCGCTGCGGAATTTATCGCTCACCCGCGTTGTTTGTTTCGTGTGAATAAAACAGAATACAGACACAAAAAAGCCGCCCCGAAGGACGGCTTTTGTCGTTTGGCACAATACAATCAGTGACAACAGCCCTCAGTGTGAATATGCCCGTGCTCCAGTTCATCGGCTGAGGCATCGCGAATTGAATCAACCGTGACGTCAAAATGCAGACGCTCGCCGGCCAGTGGGTGGTTTCCATCGATGGTGATATCATCGCCATCCACATCAGCAATGCGAATGACCTGCATGCCTTGCTCGGTCTGGGCCTGAAATTCCATGCCTACTTCAATCTTGTCGACACCCTCGAACATATTGCTCGGCACAGTCTGCGTCAGTTCCTTGTTGTATTCGCCATAGGCATCGACGGCTTCTATGCTGACTTCCAGTGCATCGTCGGCCACCTTGCCTTCCAGTGCTCGCTCCAGCCCCGGGATAATATTCTGCGCCCCGTGCAGATAAACCAGTGGTTCTCCGCTTTCGGATGAATCAATCACCGAACCGGCATCGTTCTTCAGGGTATAATGGATGGATACAACTTTATTTTTGGCAATCTGCATAATTTCTCCTCTGCATGCTAACTAATAGGCGCGGCACCCTACGCAACGATACGATCAATGTCGAAACCCTTACAATGAAATCATGACGACCAGCCTGATCAACGGTGGCCTGTAATTTGCTAAAGCAATAGCGGCCTTGGTTTACCCGAATCGCTTACAAAGCCTGTTAGGGAGATACCAACCAAGCACTTGCGAGTTTGTTGGTGGCATCGACATGTATGGAGTTGTTATGATTCAGAGAACCAGTTTTTATTTTTATACGGAATGGATGCTATCACACCATCGTTTCGGTCTGTTGATGCTGGTATTGATCGTGTTGTCCTTCATTCAGAATCAGACCATTGCTGCTGTATTGAGTCTCATCTTTGGCGTGGAGTTGTGCGTCAGGGTGGCAGTGATGCGTTATAAACAACAGACCAATCCGTATAAATCATCATTGAACCTTAAACTTGATATGCTATTTCTGTTTTTTGATTTCCTTGCCCTGATTTCACTATTGGCTGGCGCGCTGGATCTGTTGGCGCCTCTCGGTGATGAAGGCGCTTCCGCTCGTTTTCTGCGCGCCTTGTATTTGCTTAGAGCGCTACGCCTGTTCCGCTATATCGATATGCAAAGCCTGATGTTCTCACCCGGTTACGGTATGTTTATTTCGCTGATTGTGATGCTCTCTTTCTTTGTAGAAGGGCAATTCCTGTGGGGTATTATTATCTACTTTGCTGTTGAAATCATGATTCGCTTTGTGTTGCTTAAAAATATGGTATTTAGCAACAACCGTGAACGAATTGTCGAGTGGCTCTTCTGGTGGGTCGATGTGATTGCCACTGTGGTGATGGTCCCCGGCCTGACCAATATCCCCTACGGTAATGCGCTCAGAGCGTTAAGGCTGGTGAGACTGCTCAGGCCCTGGATGGTGATTTTACGCAATCTGATTAAGGTATTCAGAGAAGGCGATTATTCTCAGGAAATCATTCTGGTGATTCTATTACTGGCCATGTTATCGATTGCCGGTGGTGGCATTGGCCACTTTACGATGGAACATTTCGACTTTAATCAGGATGGGCTGATCACATCGACCGATCATAACCTGTTCGTTGAAATCTGGTTTTCATTCCGCACCCTGATGGCTGCCGGCAACCTGGCTACCGATCCGCTGGGTGATGATAATCTGGCGCTTTTCTCTGTAATCAGCGTTGTACTCGGCATGTTTATTCTGGCATTTTTCATTGGAATCGGCTCCAGTATCATCTCCGGCCTGATGGCCAAGCTGCGTAATGAAAAGTTGATGATGGCCAATCATATGGTGATGATAGGCTGGAATAGCGTCTCGCCCTTTATTATAGAAAAACTCAAATTGTTATCGGAACAAAATTTTTCTCGCCTGAAACTGGTATTCCTCAGCGAACAGGATAAGCGCCCCGAAGAACTGGAAAGCTGGGTGACTTTTCGTTGGGGTGATACCGAAGATGGCGATTCGATGCGGCGCGTGAATATGGGCTCTGCCCGACAGGCACTGGTTTGCACAGAAGAATCGCTCCCGGCAGCCGAAGAGTTGTCTCAAAATATGTTTTCACTGATGGCGATTCGTCAGGCCAATGCGGATATTCCGGTCAGCTATACGGTGATGGGCATGGTACAGCCAAGATTGAAATCTTATCGACATATGCTGCAAATTGGCTGGGATAAAATCGATTACTACAACAAGCCTACAGTGATGATGAGCGAGCCGGATATGCGCGCCAACCTGATTCGCAATGTGTTGGTTTATCAGGATTTTGATCAGCTGATGTCGCGCTTTATGGTGCCGGAACGCGAAGATGAAGCGGCGATGCAGGTGGTAGGGTGGAAAGGCCGTATGATGCATCAGGCAGATGGCTGGTGTTTTACCGATCAAGGCCGCAGTACGTTGGTGTCCGATATGATGGTAAGTTGTTTCCGGCAGGGTGTCATTTTGATTGCTGTTGCCGATGATGCATTGAAGGTGCATCCCCTGAATGCATTGAGCGAAGATATTCAGGTGACCGCATTGATCGGGCTGGCTGTGGATAATTCCACGCTGTACGGCGAATTCGACTACTGCATGAATGCTGAGACGGTCGCTATGCCTGAAATCCGGCCGGTAGATTGGCAGGCAGGCATTATCGAACAGCATCACCATGTCAGGTTGCTGGTGATCGGTTGGGTGGGCGCCTTACCGTTGATGCTCAAGCGTTTGCTGGACTCCTATCAGCAGATTGATGTCACCATCCTCAATGATCTGGACGAAGCGGAACATGCCGATTGCGTGAATTATGTGAAGCGCCGTATCGAAGAAACGCCCGGTGCAGCAGCGCGCATCAATATTCAGATGACGCAGTGGAATTTTTCCAATATGGAGGCATTGCGCGAGCATGTTGGCAAGGCTGAAAAGGTGGTCGTTTCCCGTCCGGCTCATATCCTGCGCAAGCCGCATGCTATGGTGGCATCGGTATTATCCCATACTTTTTCGCTGGCTGAAGAAGAAGGTAATCATCCACAGTTGTTTGCCATTGTGGATACGCGCAAACAGGCGCGCATGCTGCAATATGAGCTGGATCGTTTTCCGCTTGATATGGAGGTCAATGTGGTTGTGCCAACTGAATTCTATGGCGCTTATGTTGCCCACGCTTCCTATTTGATGTATCACGCCAATTCGCCACAAGTGTATGATATGAATCGCTCGCTACGCTATTTGCTGGACAGCCTGATGAGCGACAGCAGTGATGAAAGTGTGCCGTTAAAGCTCGATACCATCAGCATGTCCGATCATAGCCTATCCGGGCTAACGGCAATGGATGCAACGACTGTGTTCGCCAGTCTGCTGGAGCAGAAGGTGATCTGGCTGGGCTTCCGCATCGCCCCATCCATCGTAGGCAAGGCATTGCGCCCTAATCCGATCATGCGCCTGTTTCCCCGACGTCATGATTTCCAATGTTTGCGCCAGCTTGAACTAAAGCTCAATCCGTTGGGGCATCCGGAAACCCGCCAGATTTGGGAAGAGTATAGAGATGATGTGATTGAACTGATCGTGATTCGCCTGCACTAACGTTTACAAAACCATGCGTGTTTGATGTGGCGATCTGTCCATGGGCCGCACGGGTACGCTTAGTTTTTTCAGAGTATCCATAGTAAAGGCAATGTTCGATCTGTGATATCCAGCGCCTGCATCTCGTCATGCAGATGCTTTCTGGTCAGCGGAATTTCATCGAGGAATTGCGTTTTACCATCGCGGTAAGCCAGCCGGGCAAAGATGCCGATGGCTTTGATATGGCGTTGAAGCGCAGTCATGCGTAAGGCGTGATGCCAGTCGTCGAAATCGCTAAAGGCTTCGGCCAGGTGTTCAGGCAAGGCCTCAAAAAATATCCGGCTCCAGTGCCGGCGCTCTTGTTCCGGATAATCCTGATAACAATCGTAGAGCAACGAAGCCATGTCGTAAGTGACCGGCCCCATGACAGCATCCTGATAATCGATTTGCCCCAGCGGACATGAACTCGCAGGTAACATCAGGTTGCGGCTGTGATAATCCAGGTGAACCGGCACGTGCGGCAATGCTGCCAGTCGATTCAGAACATCGGTCAGGGCGGCATAAAATGATTCGCGCTCATTCGCGTTTGGCGTTATGGCCGCCACGCGAGGCAGGTACCAGTCCAGGTATAAATCACATTCACGGCGCATGCGGGCCATATCAAATAGAGGCAATTCAACGCTCGGGGTTGATGCCTGCAACAGGTTTAACTGGCGCAGGGCATCCTCAAACAGCGGCTGCATATCGCCGCCGGATGCGAGATATGTTGCCCATGTCTCATCGCCTAAGTCTTCCAGCAGCAGAAAGCCCTGTTGCTGATCTTCCGCTTTAAGCTGCGATACGCGTAAGCCCGCTTGTTCAAACCAGTTGCGCACAGCCAGAAAGGGGCGCACATCCTCATGCGGAGGCGGCGCATCCATCAGCACAAACTGTGTGTCGGCTGTTGTTACTCTGAAATAGCGCCGGAATGAGGCATCGCCAGCCAATGGCTTTATTTCAAATGAACTTCCAAATTGCTGTTGTAACCAGCGCTGACGTCTTATTGTCCTCTCTTCACCGGACACGTTTCAATAATCCTTTTAACTTCAGTGCATGAGCCATTTTCTGCTGGGCTGTCACAGCCTCTGTCCTGGAATTATAAGGCCCTGCATAAAGCCTGTACCATTGGCCTTTATCGCTCAGGTCTGCCATCTCAATCTGCGTAAGAAAGCCTGCATGTTGCAGTTTTCCGCGCATTGTCATGGCATCGGCTTCGGTGCGAAATGAGGCCAGCTGGATTCGATAGCTGACATCCGAATGCTGCTCAGTGGCTGTCGGGGTGGTATTTTCAGCGCCATGGTTTGGCGTTTGAACCGCTGTTTTGACTGCCGCAAGCTGTTGCCCA
>CAJXNE010000074.1 GCA_913056285.1 uncultured Zetaproteobacteria bacterium
CGAAATGTACGTTGATTGTATTCATCGATGATGCCACCAGTCAGTTGCTTGATTTACAGTTCTATCCGGCAGAAACCACACATGCCTACATGGATAGTCTGAGACGCTATCTAAAGTGCTATGGACGACCTGTGGCACTCTATTCAGACAGGCACGGAGTGTTTAAGGTCAACGCCAAGGATGCCCAATCCGGTGACCAGTTAACCCAGTTTGGCAGGGCATTGAAAACACTCGATATTGAAAGTATTCCAGCCAATTCACCGCAGGCCAAGGGACGAGTAGAACGTGCCAACAAGACTTTGCAGGACAGACTGGTCAAAGAAATGCGACTGGCCGGCATTGATAACATGGAGGAATGCAACGCATTCCTTGAGCAATACATGGAAAAGCATAATCAAAAGTTTGCAGTGCAGCCTGCAGATCAGCTGGATGCACATCGCCCGGTATTACATGATGAACAGGAACTTGGGCTGATCTTCTCCATCCATCACAAGCGCAAGCTATCCAGGAATTTAAGCCTGCAATACAACAACATCGTATACCAATTGAACATCAAGGGGATCGGCTACGCCATGCGTGGTGCCATGGTTACGGTATGCGAAAGCTTCGACGGCACGGTGACCCTGTTGTACAATGGCAAAAAGCAGCTATACACCACCTACAAACGTGGTGAAAAACAACAGCCGCTTGCTGATGAAAAAACGATCAACCAGGCCGTGGATCAGGCCATCATCAAACAGAAGGCCAACCACAAACCAAGACCCGATCATCCTTGGCGAAAACCATTCCTGCAAAAAACAAAAAAGCGGACATTTCTATCTGGGGCAAAACCGGACATTTCTACTTTGCGTTGACAGGTTAAGGGTTGCGGCATACGCCGCATGACAATGTCGGATCTTGGGATTAAGGTTTCATTCATCTGAAATGCTTACTATGCTGCGCCACCGATACGCACAGTAATCAAGCATGGAGCGCTTTTTGCCAGAAAATATTCGCGAGATACCGTACAATTATACGTCCTATTCAGATCGTGAGATTGTCATCCGTTTTCTGGGTGAGGCGGCCTGGGATGATTTGAACGTGCTGCGTACGCAGCGCCGCACCGGTCGCTCGGCGCGGATGCTGTTCGAGATTCTGGGTGATTTGTGGATGGTCGAACGTAATATCTATTTGCGTAATGATCTGCTCAATAACCAGAAACGACGTCATACCATGTACCGGCGTCACTATGATCGATTGTCCCGCATTGAAGTCGGTGCCAGCGACAATCCCAGAGCCAGCAAGGTAGCAGCCTGCACCAGTCGGTTGCTGGAAGAATTCTATGCATGGTTCGAGAATGAGCCGGCCAAACGGCGCAAGGCGCGCAAGGCCTTTGCCAAATATACCCATTCTAACAATGTATGCTTCGATGCCTTTACACTGACCCACCATGCCACTGACGCTACCGACTGGCGTCATCATGCGCCGTTTTGTGTGCTTACCCCCGATTCTCCCGATGAACTGCCTGGTCTGATTCGAGCCGCAGCTGATCTCGGGCTGGTGGTTATTCCGCGCGGTGGCGGTACCGGCTTGTGCGGCGGTTCGGTGCCTCTGTCCGATAATGCGGTGATGATTAATGTAGAAAAACTGGATTCGATTGGCCCGGTTGATGTGAAAAACATCGGCGAAAAAGGCGAAGTGGCCACCATTACCGCCGGAGCGGGAGCTGTGACCGGCAAGGTGATGGAAGCCTCGAAACCACATGTATTTGCCACCGATCCGACCAGTTTGTGGGCTTGTACGATTGGCGGTAATGTCGCCTCCAATGCCGGCGGCAAGCATGCGGTCATCTGGGGTACCTGCCTTGATAATCTGCTGTCATGGAAAATGGTGATGCCGGATGGCAACTGGTTGCTGGTCGAGCGTATCGATCACAATATGGCCAAAGTGCATGATGAGGATATGGTACGCTTTCGCCTGACCCGCACCGATGCGGTTTCCGGCAAGCATATCAGTGAAGAAGGCTTGTCCATACCCGGTTCAGTGTTCCGTAAAGAGGGATTGGGCAAGGATGTGACGCGCAAGGCGATGGGTGGTTTGCCGGGTGTGCAGAAAGAGGGGACGGATGGCTTTATCGCCGAAGCGACTTTCGTATTGCATCGCCCCTTTGATGTGACGCGTACGGTATGCTGTGAATTTTTCGGGCAGGAACTATCCGAAGCTACCCGCGCCATGGTGAAAATAAAAAGCCATGTCGATGCCTTCGATGGCGCGCATCTGGAAGGGTTAGAACATTTCGACGAAAAATACGTCAAGGCGATTGAATACATTTCCAAATCCACCCGTCGCGAAGCCCCGCGCGTGGTATTGCTGATCGACGTATCCGGCGATGACGAGCGCGCCGTCGCCAAAGCCTGCGCTGATATTTGCCGGATTACATCCAATGGCAACGGCGAGGGATTTGTGGCGGTATCGGCTGCGGATCGCGGTCGTTTCTGGGGCGATCGTGGTCGTATGGCGGCCATTGCCAAACATACGCGCGCTTTCAAACTTAATGAAGATGTGGTGATTCCGCTGGATCGCTTGTCTGAATATAACGATTACGTCGAACATCTGAACATCGAAAACTCCATCGCCAACAAGCAAGATGCAATTGATGCGATTGCCGAGCGTTTGAGCCATGCCCGCACACGTATCAGTGGTAACCGTCTGGAAACCAGCGGTCTGAATCTGGATGACGATCCCTATTTGACCGATAAACTGGATGCCTGCCTGGATTTAATTGAAGGCGTAAAAGATGGCTGGTGCCGGTTGTTGCAGCATCTTGATGCGCCGGCACGGGAAGTGGCCGATCTGCTTAACGATGTGAAACACAAACGCTCGGAGTCGTTATTCCGGGTCATTCAGCGCGGCGCCAAACGCATTTCCTACCGCGTCGAGGTGGAGCATCCGCTGCTTGATCTGTTGCGTGGCCATGAATCGCTGATTGACGCAGTGCGCAAGGGGCACAATGAGGTGTTGTCCGGTCGAATCGTGGTCGCCACCCATATGCATGCTGGCGATGGCAATGTGCATACCAATATACCGGTTAATTCCAATGATTACCCGATGATGAAGAAAGCGCACCGGGTGGTTGAGAAGGTGATGGCCAAGGCGGTGGAGCTCGGCGGTGTGATTTCCGGCGAGCACGGTATCGGCATCACCAAGCTGGCCTATATGGATAAGGACCTGCTTGCTGAGCATGCCGCCTATCTGAAAACAGTCGACCCGGATCATTTGTTTAATCGTGGTAAACTCCTGCCTGACACCGATCTGCGGTTGACTTATACGCCAAGTTTCAATCTGCTGGAAATGGAATCGATGATACTCGAAGCCGCCGATATGACTGATCTGTCCGAAGCCATTTCACCGTGCCTGCGCTGCGGCAAATGCAAACCGGTCTGCAATACCCATTTCCCGCGCGCCAATATGTTATACAGCCCGCGCAATAAAATTCAGGCAACAGGCGCAATGATCGAGGCATTTTTGTACGAATCGCAGACCGGCGATGGTATTTCATTCGAGCAGTTCGAAGGTATGCAGGACGTTGCTGATCACTGCACCATCTGCCATAAATGCGAAAGCCCGTGTCCGGTTAATATCGATTTCGGCGTCGTCACTGAAGGCATGCGGGCGCTGCTCAAGGACAAGGGTAAGAGCAAGCCCAACTTCGGCGCCAGATTATCGATGATGTTTCTGGTCATGCAGAACCCCAACGGCATTCGCCTGATGCGCGAGTTTGTGCTGCGCTGGGGTTATGCCGGGCATCGACTGCTAAACAAGCTCGGCAAATTGTTCGGGCTGGTGCAGAAAACACCGGCGGCCAAGCGAAATCTCGACGGGGTGGAAGCGCAGGTGATTAATTTCATCGAGCGGCCATTGCCGTCGATTCAGTATGGTACGGCGCGCCAAAAGCTGGGCATTGAATCGCGCGATAAAAACATGATTCCGGTATTGCGCGATGCGAAGAAGAGCAATGGCCGGGCGGTATTTTATTTCCCCGGTTGCGGTTCCGAGCGGCTGTTTTCACAGGTCGGACTGGCCACGCAGGCCATGTTGTTTGACCTCGGCATCAATGTGGTGTTGCCGCCGTCCTATCTGTGTTGTGGATACCCGTCCACGGCCGGTGGCGACCATGAGCAGGGCGATAAAATTTCCTACGACAACCGGGTGCTGTTTCATCGCATTCGCAATGCATTGTCCTATCTGGATTTTGAAGCGGTGATTGTGTCCTGTGGTACCTGCTACGATCAGCTCGAACGTTACGAGCTGGAACAGGTGTTTCCAGACGCACCGCTGATAGATATTCATGAATATCTGATGCAGCAGGGTGTGAAAACCGATGCCGTGTCGGGCGTTGAGTATATGTATCACGTTCCCTGCCACTCGCCCCTGAAACGGCATGGCACGCATGCGGCGATTGAATCGTTGTTGGGTTCTGAATCGGTCAAATCCGAGGAATGTTGTGGCGAAGCCGGTACACTGGCGGTCTCCCACCCTGAAATTGCCGGAAAAATTCGCGCCCGTAAAGAAGAGCAGATGGCCATCGCCAAAGCAAAATTACCGGGTAAGGCTGATCAGAAGATTCTCACTTCCTGCCCGTCATGTTTGCAGGGTTTGTCGCGGCTCGAAGATGAGTCCGACGTTGATGCAGATTATATTGTTGTTGAACTGGCCAGACATCTGCACGGCGAAGACTGGCAGCAGCAGTTTATTCAGAAAGTGAAAAACGGCGGTATCGAACGGGTATTGATGTAGTGCATGGTCGCTCCGGAACAGCTGTGCGTTTATTGCTGTGGTGCGTCTGCCTGTTATCGCTGGCTGCTTGCGCCAGTGGCCCGCCCAAACATCTCGATGACGGTTGTAAAATCTTTCAGGAAAAAGACGATTGGTATGAAGCAGCCAATGATTCTTATAAAAAATGGGGCGTACCAGTGCATGTGCAACTGGCCATTATGTATCAGGAGTCCCGTTTCCGTTCCGAAGCCGAAGCGCCCGACGATACGCTACTGGGCTTTATTCCATGGGGTCAGGTGACGACGGCTTATGGTTATGCTCAGGTGCTTGATTCCACTTGGCGCTGGTATAAGAAATCCACCGGTAACCGTGGCGCGGATCGTGACGATTTCGAAGATGCGACCGATTTTATCGGTTGGTATGGCAATATGTCGTACAAGAAACTGGGTATCTCAAAATGGGATGCGTATAATCAGTATCTGGCCTACCACGAAGGCCATGGTGGCTGGAAGCGCAAAACATTTAACAAAAAACCGTGGTTAATCAGCGTAGCAAAAAAAGTGAAGCGCCGGGCCGCCCGCTATGCTGTCCAACTCAAACGCTGCAAAGATGAACTCGATGACGGCAGTGGCTGGTTCTGGTGATGGTTCGTGTCAGTCCGGGATATACTGATCGGCACGATTGATTTCCGGGAATAATTGCTCTTCTCTTTCTTTTAATTCCGCCAGATCACTTGTAGGCACGCCAATCAGTGATGCGATGCGGTTGATATATTGCTCTTCGAGAAATGCGATATTGCCGTCTGCCAGCGCAACACGCCATAATTTAGCCAGAATGGCAGCGCGATCCTCGATGCTGAAATTATCCTTAATAGTCTGCACAACCAGATCAATACGCAAATCATCACGCTCATTGTCCATGGCCTGTCCAACCAGTTCGGCGCTTTCATCACTCGGTAAATCAAACTGTTCGCTCACCAGTTCGGCTATTTTTTGACGCTCTTCATCATCAATCTTGCCGTCGATTGACATCATTCCAACCATCAGCCGCGTGACAGCCAACGTCAGTTCCGGTTTCTGCTGGCAGCCTTCTTCCCTGCGCCACCAACCCTGTATTGTTTTGAACATAAGCAGCCTCCGTTTATGATGCATGGCGCGATTTTCGTTTAACGCGCATGGATTTTTTTCGTATTGCATGGGTGTGCTAGCAATTTACATGCCCGACAACACATTTAGACACGAATCATGGGGGGGGGTGTTGCGATTAACGAATCCGGATGTCAGTTGGGCGTGTCGACCTCTTGGGTATTTGCAACGCGACTTGAGTCGCTATTTATTCAGGATCATACTTAGTTCGTTGCACAAGCTTTCCATTGCGAAGGGTTTAACCAGCAAACGGGCGTGTTGCAGGCCGGGCAAATCAGAGGGAATAAAATGTTCCGCATAACCGGTGGTGAACAGAATCGGCAGTTCGGATTGCTCATTGAGCAGCGCCTGCGCTGTTTCGACGCCGCCCTTTTTTGGCATTGCAACATCCAGCAGTGCGGCGGCAACGGCTTCACCGGATGATGCTTGTTGGCTAAACAGCGCTACGGCTTCGCATCCATCATTGGCGTAGAGCACCTTGAAATCAAGGAAGCGGAGTATCTTGCCAATCGCCTCAAGGAAATATGGATTATCGTCAGCTAATAAAATCAATCTTCCATTACCCCGCAAGGTGGATTGATCAGGTAGGCTTCGGCCTTTGCTTTCAGATCGGTTGAGCGGGAAAAAGAGCGAAAAACGGGTGCCATCGCCATCACTTTGCACTTCGACATGACCAAAATGGTTTTCCATTGCGCCGTGTACCATGGCCAACCCCAGCCCTGTACCTTTGCCGACTTCTTTGGTGGTCATAAAGGGTTCAAAAATATGATCAAGATTCTCGGCGCTAATACCACAACCATTATCGCTGACAGTGACCATGGCATAGTGTTGCTTGTTGGCTTGTTTGTCGATTTGGCAACTACGCTTCTCCAGACCTATCTCAATGCAGGCTTCATCGATCTCTGCCACCGCATCGATGGCATTGTTGAGTAGATTGATCAACATATGTTCGATCTGATTCCTGTTACCACGGAGGGGTAAGTCATCAGGGTATGGGTGAACGACAAGGCGAATTTCCGGTCGGATGCCAGCGTTAACCAGTTTGACGGACTGGTTTACCACTTCGTTCAGATCCAGTGCTTGCATTTTCAGATTATCTTTGCGTGCAAAAGTCAGTAATTGCCTGGTCAGATCGCTGCTGTGTTCGCAGGCTGATTCGATGACCTCTAGTCGATCATTCATATCTTCTTTTTCGCCCGGCATGACCCGCATTAAATAAGCGTTCATGCTGATTGCAGCGAGCATATTGTTGAAGTCATGGGCAATGCCGCCTGCTAATTTCCCCACCGCATCCATCTTCTGAGCTTCATGGAATTGACTCTCGAGCAGCTTGAACTTGCTGATATCCCGAATAATCAAGG
Organism: uncultured Zetaproteobacteria bacterium; assembly: GCA_913056285.1. Lineage (GTDB taxonomy): Bacteria > Pseudomonadota > Zetaproteobacteria > Mariprofundales > Mariprofundaceae > Mariprofundus. Next base: position 7,262 of record CAJXNE010000074.1, read on the forward strand.
CCAGGTGAATCGGTTGATTATCGGCATGGATGGGGACTGCAGAAACCAGGCTTGGATAACTTGCGCCCTGGCAGTTCTGAAGCTGCAATGGCCCGTTCCAGCGCTGTTTTTTGATCAGTGCATGGCGACCATTCATTCTGCAAAATTCACTCAGGCCCGGACATGTTGACAGATTTCGCTTTGGTCGCATTAAGGTGTCGTGTGACACGCCACTGATATCGGTATAGGCCTGATTGACATAAACCAGTTGCTCATTGTTATCAAAAATAAGCACGCCTTCATCAGTTTGTTCCAGTGTTTGCTTGAGCATTTCAACGCGGGATTCTGCAGTTTTTCTGGCTGCCAGTTCATCGCTGAGCTGCTGGTTGCGCTCTTCGAGTTGTACCAGTTTATCTTCCAGTTTTTTTACCAATCGCTGGTTATACAGGGTCAGGTATTCACTTTCATCTTGAATGGCAGGTGCAGATGAATCGAGTTGATGGTCTTGCAGTTGCGCGAACACTTCCTCAACCGCTTTGAGAAAAATCTCCGGCTCCTGCGGTTTGATGATAAAGCGTGATGCGCCAAGCCCCAGTGCAAACGCTTTGTCTTCTTCAGTGGTATAGGTTGCTGTGTAGAAAATAAACGGGATATCCTTCCATTTGTCGTTTGCTTTGCAGGTACGGCAGAATTGATAGCCGTCCATCTCTGGCATCAGGATATCGGAAACAATCAGATCGACAGATTCGCGCTCCAGTAGAGCCAGCGCCTGTTTTCCATTGGCGGCTTGCACAGCGTGGTAGCCAGCCTTGGTGAGCATGAAATTCAACAGATATAAATTCTGTTCGATATCATCTACAATCAATACCGATAATGGTTTGTCTGCTGTATGCTGTGAGCGATTCATACGACTGCCTCGATTTGCTGCACAAAGGTGGCCGGATCAATCGGCTTGCTGATATAGGCGTCGCAGCCGGCCTTGCGGGTTTTTTCCTCATCGCCTTTCATTGCTAACGCAGTGAATGCGATCACCGGAATATGACAGCTGTGTTCGTTCGCCTTGATCAGGGTGGTGGCGCCATAGCCATCGAGTTTCGGCAATTGCATATCCATCAGAATGACATCTGGTTTGCATTCGCCGGCCAGCCGCACAGCCTGCTCACCGTCACCAGCCTCGATGACACTGTGACCACTATTCTCCAGCAGAAAACGCGCCATATACATATTTTGGGCGTTATCCTCAGCAATCAACACCTTCACGATGGTTTCTTCCTGTATCCAGAGCCCAGCCTGAGTTGCTCGGCCACATCATTGAGCAGGGCGCGCTGATCGATATGCGATTTTTTAAGAACCGGTACAGAATGTTCACGCAAACGCGCCAGTTCTTGATGGTCCAGTGATTTGGAAGTGCAGACGATGACTGGCACATCACCGCCATGTTTTTTCAGGCGCAGCTGCAACAGCAATTCAAACCCGTCCATCTCAGGCATAATCAAATCTGTAATCATTAAATCCGGCTGTTGCTGCTCAATACAGGCCAGCGCCTCTACGCCGTTGGCCGCTTCAGTAAAAGTAATACCGCTCCCGTGGTTGAGCATTTCTCGGATCAGGATTCTGGCTTCGGGCTCATCATCGACAATCAGCACATGGCGTAGTGATTGGATGGAGCGGATGCTACTGATTTCCTTTAACAGGATGTTTTTGTCCACTGGCTTGGTTAGATATTCAGTGGCGCCCAGGCTCAGGCCCAGTGGCCGCTGATCCAGTACGGAAATACATATAACCGGAATATCCATGGTATTGCTGTCGGATTGCAGATCATGCAGTACCTCCCAGCCGTTCTTGCCCGGCATGAGTACGTCCAGTGTAATCAGGTCGGGACGCCGTTTGCTAATCGCTTTAGCCACCTGCGTTCCGTCATAGGCTTGCATGACCCGGTAGCCGCCATCCTCCAGGTAGACGCGCAGTACTTCCTGTGCATCCGGATCATCTTCAACGGTCAGGATCAGGACACGACCGCAATCTGCATCGTCCGGCACCACCATGGGCGGGCTCACTTCCGGCCCAACATCCAGTTGTTGCAGGATATCGAAACTGAATGTGCTGCCAATGCCGGGCTGACTCTCGACACTG
>CAJXNE010000075.1 GCA_913056285.1 uncultured Zetaproteobacteria bacterium
GCGGCCATTTCTGCCTGGCAAGGGACATCTCCAGCCATGGCGCTGGGTTTCATTATCGTCGGCTGTGCGCCGGGGGCCATGGCGAGCAATGTAATTTCTTATCTTTTGGGCGGTGCGGTTGCCTTCTCCATTGCCATGACCATGTTAGCAACAACACTTTCACCATTATTGACGCCAGCACTTGTTGAATGGCTGGGTGAAGCATACATGGACATTCCATTCTGGCCGATGATGCAGACTATTTTGCTCACAGTTGCTCTGCCGTTGGTCGCAGGAATGCTCCTTCACCACCGCTTTCCGCAGTACCTGCCTCATTACGAACGAATCGCTCCCGGTGTAGCAGCGTTGGCTATTATCATTATCTGTAGTTATGCCGTAGCTGCTAATCAGGGGCGCATTGCGCAAACCCCCTGGATTGTCTTCCTGCTTGTGATCGTTCTGAATGCCGGCGGGTATTTAGCAGGATGGGTTATTGGCGGATTCTGCCGATTTGAACATCGTTATCGCATTACACTAGCCATTGAGATTGGCATGCAAAACGCAGGACTAGGCGTGGCTCTGGCGCTCAAGCATTTCAGCCCCGAAACCGCATTGCCGGGAGCTCTGTTTGCCGTCTGGTGCATCCTGACTGCAGCTGGCCTGAGTCGCTGGAAGAAGTTCAGGGAACCTCAAGCAATCCCAGCAATTTAGCATACGAAGCAGGGTGTTTACAAAGTATAATAGACATCAGTCAAGCTTAAGAAGGATGGCATCAAGTGCTGTCTGGTGTAATCCCTCAGGGAAAAATGTCAGGTGGAAATGGTGCACAGATGTTTTCAAAATACATGCAAGTGATTATGGTTGTGCTGGAAATGGAGACTAAACAATGAGAATCTTATTTGTCATCGTAATGCTGTTTGGCTGGCTAGGCTCGGTTCAAGCTGAAACACGGTATATTGTCGATCAGGCCAAGCTGCCTATGCGATCAGGCCAGAGTACAGCTCATGCGATTGTGCGTATGCTGCCCAGTGGCACAGCTGTTAAGGTTTTGGGGCAGTCCGAAACCGGCTATACGCATATTCGTATCAGCAGTGGCAAAGAGGGCTGGATACTCAGCAGATATTTGATGAAGGAACCTGCAGCACGAAGTCGCCTGATCGAGGCTGAAAAAGAGTTGAGTAAATTGCATAAGCTGGAGCAAACGAAACAAGCGCTTGAGAATGAACGCGCTCAACTCGAGTCCGATAACAAACAGTTACAGAATGATCTTGCTCGCATCCGTAAAACTGCAGCCAACGCGGTTGCTGTCGCTGATGAAAATGATGCTTTGAAGGTGAAGGCTGCACGGGCAGAACAGGCATTTGAATCCCTGCAGTTGGAGACCCGCGATATCAGAAACGGCGCACAACAGCGCTGGTTTATGTTAGGTGGTGGTGCAATTCTACTGGGGATATTGTTGGGTCTGATATTGCCGCGATTAAAATTTCGCCGTAAAGATCGCTGGGAAAGGTATTAATACAGCCTAGGAGTCTCGCCATTTTTTCAAAATGATCGCTTTAACTGGTCTGAACGCTGCTTTGGGTTAGCATTCGGACATGGCAATCATCAATCGTCGGGCACGGCATGAATATCATATACTCGAAAATTTTGAGACGGGCATGATTCTGACCGGCCCGGAAGTCAAATCGATTCGGCTCGGGCAGGCCAATCTGGCCGAAGCACACTGCATGATACGAAATAATCGCGTATTACTGGTTGGCTGCCATATCAGCCCGTACAAACCGGCCGCCATGAACAACCCGGGCGATCCGGCCAGAACACGCGAGTTGTTATTGAAAAAACACGAGGTGGAGCGCTTGATGGGCAAATTAAAGGAGCAGGGTTTGACATTGGTGCCGTTAAAACTCTATTTCAATGCCCGTAACTTTGCCAAGTTGGAGATCGGGCTGGCGCGTGGTAAAAAAATGCATGATAAACGGCGTGACATGAAGGAGCGAGATGTTAAGCGTGATCTTCAACGCCGCTACAAAGTGTAATCCGGGAATCAGGGGCAAATATGATGACTTCGTAAAAAGTCATCATCGCGCCCATGGACGGGCGCGCAAATCAACAGCTTGCAATGCAAGCGGTTGATTTGTAAGGAAAGTGAAAACCACGCTTTTCGCTTTCCGGAAGTAAAAAGGCCATGGATGGACTTTTTACGACTTCATCAAATATAGGGTTTTCCAACAACTGCTCTATTTGTAATCGCTCGTATCACTGATATAGAGGTTTCCAGCCCGGATATGTAGTCTTTGCTCATGTTTAATGTTCTGCTTGGCATGTCTGCCATCATTCTGATCGGTATCGGCTGGCGCATATTGTTAGGCAAGAAATCGGCTGAAACTATCCGCTCTCATCTGGCTCAATCCGTTTACCATATTTTTCTACCGGCACTGGTGCTGCATGTGTTGTGGCAAGCGCCGGTTGATTTAAACACGATTCGTATACCGCTGGTGGCTGCGTTATCTGTATTATTATCGCTACTGGCGGCTTTTTTACTATATGGCAATGGCAAATTGGTGGCCGCTTTTTTGCCAGGCAAGACCAACAAAATGGTAGGCGCACTGTTGCTGGCATCGTCCTTTGGCAACTTCTCTTATCTGGGGCTACCGGTACTGAGCCAGACGTTTGGCGAGTGGGCGCAAGTGATTGCCATTCAGTTCGACCTGCTGGCAAGCACGCCGATTTTATTTACTGTGGGGATTATTCTGGCCCGCTTTTACGGCACCGGTGAAGGCAAGCATGTACTATTGACCCTGTTTCAGGTTCCGCCCATATGGGCTGCAGTGGCTGGCTTGTTGCTCAGTGTGTTTGCCACACCAATGCCGGCATGGCTGGATACGGCGCTGTCTTCGCTGGCGGCAGCCGTGGTGCCATTGATGCTTTTATCCGTCGGCATGGCGCTGCGCTGGCAATCCGGTTGGGCGGGGCGGGTTCCTGTGCTGCTGCCGGTACTGGTGATTCAGTTAATACTCATGCCACTGATCGCGTGGGGCGCATCCATTGGGGTGGGCATGCCCGCTACAATGCTGCCCCCGAGCGTAGTGGAGGCAGCCATGCCGACCATGGTGCTGGGGCTGGTTGTGTGCGATCGGTTCAAACTCGATGTGGCGCTGTATGCCGAAGCGGTGACGCTGACGACCGTACTGTCCCTGTTTACATTGCCGCTATGGTTGCAGATAGTGTCCTGATCTCGCCCGGGCTAGCATAGCCGAATCAAACAAGCTGGAATCGCAGCATTTCATTGGGGAAAGTCAAAACAACAAGTATTGAAAGGGGAGATATATGGCTGAATGGATCGATGTTGCACCCGAGAGCGAACTGCCGCCGGGCAGCCGAAAAACTATCAATACGCCGTATTGTGAAATCGCCGTATTCAATCTTGATGGCAGTTTTTATGCCATTGAAGACGTGTGTACACATGACGGCGGCGAACTGGCCAGTGGCGAATGTGATGGCGATCAGATTATCTGCCCGCGCCATGGTGCTCGATTTTGTATTCGTGATGGCAGGGCTCTGACCCCGCCGGCGTATGAAGATATCGATACGTTTCCGGTAAGAGTGGAAAACAATATAGTGCAAATTGATATTGCCGACTGATGAACATGGGCAATACGGCAAACCCGCCAAAGAAAGCCCTATGTCTTACTTGCAAACACCATGTTATCACTTGGGACAAGCATTTGCCGCACGGTTGCAAAGCATTCGGGTTTAAATCTGCTCTAATGCCGTGCAATGATGTCCGGGTTGCATCAGATATCGACTGTCTTCAATACGAGGCCAAATAAGTCCATTCTTAGGAGTCTGTCGGGCTTAGGGTGATCGTAGCGAGCAGCTGGGGTGGCGAGTCAAAAATAGCATGATTTATCGTTGCTTTTGTTTTTATCTGTTCGATTCATGCACCAGGCAATGTAGACTTAGCGCATGCCTAAGCCACAAACCTACGCCAGTTCAGCCCAATGGCATGATGCTGCCATGCAACGAGAGAGCCTGATTGACGCAGCCGAATCCGATCAGCGCAGGGCGATTGCGGATGCCTATAACCGACAGCACAGCATCACAGATGCAGACACGTTGGCCGACCAAAAACTCTATATTCAAGGTAAGATGGATCTGGAAGAATATCAGGACTATCTGCTGTTCAAGCATTCCAACCCTTAACATGAAACAAACAGCTCGCCTGCATGGCTGAAATCGACCTGCCCCTGTTGATGTATGGCGTCATTGTTGGTCTCGGAGCTGGCGCTGTGGCCGGCATACTGGCCGGGCTGGCGGGCGTTGGCGGCGGCCTGATCTATATGCCGGTGTTGTACGCCTGCATGCCGGTCGTTCACGGCAGCGTAGCCGTATATGTGTTTGCCAGTCTGGTCGCTGTCATCATCACCGGCTTTTTTTCCACCCGTGCTCACTGGAATCTCGGCCACATTGATTACCAGGCAGCAATACAATTACTGCCCGGCCTAATCATCGGCGCGGCTTTGGGATTATGGTGTACGTTGCGTCTGCCCGAGGCATGGGTTTTACTGGCTCTGGCCGGGCTCGATGCTTGGATCGCCTTTGACTACGGGCGCAAGCCGGAACATCGGCCATCCGGGAGCGTATCGCTGCCCCTGTTTTCCGGCCCCATCGGGTTTGTCTCCGGTATGCTGGGCATAGGCGGCGGCACTATGCTGGCACCGCTGTTGCGCCGCTTTGTGGCCTTGCGCTTTGCAGTTGGCACATCGGCGTTTTGCGGGCTGATGATGGCGCTCGGCGCAGTCGCCATCAATATGCTGCTGGAAGCGGATTGGCGCGATGCATTGGCAAGCCCGTTATCCTTTCTGCTCGGCGCATGGCTGGGCATTGTGCTGATTTTGCCCAAAAGCACTGGCTGGTCGGCGCATCTGCATGCCATGCTGCCGGAAAAAATGCTGCGTCTAGCACTTAAAACCGTGTTTGCATCCCTGTCGGCCGGCTTATTGATGGCAGCGGTTCTGGTTTGATTCCGACCCTAACGCGCATGGAACTTTTCATGTTAATTCTGTCAGGCCAGCGGGCTGCCCGGCCGTTGCCACGGAATGGCGTCCTGAGATTCGATGGCGACTCGCATCACCAGACCGAGCGCGGCCAACATGGTGACCAGCGCCGAACCACCGTAACTGATAAACGGCAACGGCAGGCCGACGACCGGAAAAAGACCGGATACCATGCCAATGTTGACAGTGATATACAGCGTGAATATGGCGGCAATACCAATGCAGAGCAGTGAGGCAAAGCGGTTATGGGCGCGGTGGCCGATAAACAGAATGCGGGAAATCAGCAATGCATACAGAATCAGTAGCAAGGCGACTGCGATAAAGCCACCTTCTTCGGCCAATACGGAGAAGATGAAATCGGTGTGCTGTTCAGGAAGAAAATGCAAGCGGTCCTGCGTGCCATGTAGAAAACCTTTACCGAACAGGCCGCCGGAGCCAATAGCGATGGTGGATTGAATCACATGATAGCCTGCGCCCAGCGGGTCGGATTGAGGATCGAGCAAGGTGAGAACCCGTTGTTTTTGATAATCATGCATGAAATGCCATAACACAGGCAACGAGGCAATGCCGCCGGCAACCGCCAGAAACAACAGTCGCCATGGTAATCCTGCTGCAATAATCATGGCTGTAGCCGCAAACAGCAATACCAGCGTGGTGCCCAAATCAGGCTGGATGATAATCAATCCGGCCGGAACAGCGGCCATCAGTAGTGGTGCGCCAATCTCAATCAATCCCCTGGCTTCGCGGCTGGCAAACCAATTGGCCAGCACAAAAATTAAAGCCCATTTCATGATTTCAGAGGGTTGCAGGCTGGCAACGCCCAAATCCAACCAGCGCCGAGCCCCCATATGCACATCGCCAATGATGGGAACAAGCGCCAGTAATAACAGCGCAATGCCAAACATCGGCCAGCACGCCAGTCCCAGCAGCCTGAGTGGAAGAAAACACAGTGCTCCAAATACTGCCATGCCAACCGCCCAGAAAATCGCCTGTTTGTGCCACAAGCCGGTATCGCCCTGATGCACCGCAGCATAAAGAACAATCATGCCCAGCACGGCCAGACTGAGCAGGCTGGCCAGCAGAATCCAGTCGAGCGATCGGAACATGCGAATCATTGTGATTGCACCATAGCTGTGACTTGTTTCTTCGCCATAGCTTCAATGATTGCCGCCGCTACAGGGGCTGCTGCGCTGCCGCCATGGCCGCCATGCTCGACAAATACTGCGATTGCAATTTGCGGGTGTTTAAACGGCGCATAGCCCATGAACCATGCATGATCTTTGTGGCGTCGCAGCAGTTCTTCCTTGCTGATATTTTTATCATTACCACGGTATATTTTGACCACCTGAGCCGTACCCGTTTTACCCGCCGCCGTCCACGCCGCATGGAACAGCGCCCGGTGCGCCGTACCATGAGGATTACGCACGACATCCCGCATCGCCTGTTGAATCTTGAGCAAATCACCCGGTTTCACATCGGCCTGGTGCAATACATCGGCGGCGCGATTGGCCAGCAACTGGGGTTTGAGAATCTTGCCGCCATTGGCGATAGCGGCTGCCAGACGTGCAATTTGCAGCGGCGTGGCTGTCAACGAACCCTGACCAATGGCTGTGATCATCGTTTCGCCCCGGAACCATTTTTTTCGTTTGGAATGGCTGTTTTTAATGGCCGCCATCATATACGGACTGTGGGTAGGAATAATGCCGCGCGCTTCCGGAGGCAGGGCAATGTGCGTTTTTTCGCCCAAACCCCAGTCACTGGCGGCATCTGAAATTGCCGCCATGCCGAGCTGATCGCCCAGTTTATAAAAATAGACATCACAGGATTGCACCAGCGCCTTATGCAACGACACCTTGCCATGCCCCCAGTGCTTCCAGCAATGCAGCTTTCTGTCGGCCAGTTTCAGGTAGCCGGGGCAAGTCGTGCTGCCTCTGGCTAAACGGATACCCCGTTTCAGGCCAGCTAAGCCAGTGACCAGTTTGAATGTGGAAGCGGGCGGATAGGCTGCCTGGGTAGCGCGATTCAATAGCGGTTTTTCAGGATTATTCAACCATGACTGCCATTGCTGGGACTCCAGCCCGGTGATGAAACGATTGGTGTCGTAACCGGGCTTACTTAACATGGCAATAACACCACCGGTATTCACATCCAATACTACGACAGCGCCGGTTCGATCTCCCAGCGCATCGGAAGCGGCCTGTTGCACATCCACATCCAGCGCCAGTTGAATCTGTTCACCCATGACCGGCGGCGTCCGGTTCACCACCGCAACGCGTCTACCCCGCGCATCCACCTCTTCGCGCTGATGTCCCGGATGACCGTGCAGCACAGTCTCAAACGATTTTTCCACGCCGGTGCGCCCGATAAATTCAGTGGGTAAGAAACCGGCATCAATGTCGCTTTCTCTGGCCAGTGACAGATAGCCAATCAGATGCGATGTCAGATTGGCATAAGGATATAAACGATAGCTGCCTGCTGTAACATCCACGCCGGGCAAATGATGGAGCCTGGCTGCCAGCGGAGAAACTTGCGCCCACTGCAATTTATCATCCAGCAATACAGGCCGGTCCGGCCGCCGCGTTCGCTTGACTCGCTTGTGAATCAATGCCCGCTTGGCCGGCGTCCATGCCAGCATGCCAGCCAGTTTGTTCAAGGTATCGTCGAGCTTGTCAATGCGTTCCGGAACCAGCGATACGCGGTAAGCGATGCGATTGATAGCCAGTTTTTTGCCATGAACATCGGTAATTTCACCACGCACCGGTAGAATCGGCACCAGATTGAGCCGGTTTTGATCTGATTGCAGCATGTATTTGTCATGCTCAAACCATTGCAAGCGCATGATCTGGAACAGTAACAGACCCAGCAACAGCGGTATGGCCGCATAAAAAAACAGCATACGCACATCAAAGCGGTGCCGGACTTCAAGCGGTTTGTTGCGCATATCGCCTCGTCAGCATGTACCAAACCGGGATGCACAGGCACAGCGTTAACAGACAAGTCACCAATCCCCATCCGGGCCAAAGCAGAGAAAGAACAGCCACCAGCATCAATGCCAGCCGCTGTGGCAATCCGGCGCCAAGATGCTGATCCAGATAAATCACAGCCAGTGGCAACAACGCCATGATGAAAAAACTGCTGCTGAATGACCAGAATAGCACCAGATCATGAATCAGCATGCAGGGCAGTACCCATACCCAGTTATGCCGTTGCGCCAACAAGCTGGCCAACAATAATGCCAGAGCCCAGTCCGGTTGCATCAATGCGTTGGCAAAGGCCAGATTCAGACTGATGCCGAGCAGGGCCAGTGCCGTGATCATGAGCGCAATCATGGTGTGGCGTGCAACTGTGAAGCAACTGCCATCCAGTTGTCACGTTGCCAATGTGCAACCGGTTCGGCGATGATGCGGACAAATAACTGGCCCGGGATGGGCTTGATATCGACGATACGTGCGACCGCGATACCGGGAGGGAACAAACCGCCTGCACCGCTGGTATACAATATTTCTCCGGCTCGTGGCGCTTGTTTCAGCGGCACAAACTCAATCGACAGACTGTCACCCTGACCGCGTGCAATGGCAGCCAGCGCCGTGCCGGGGATGGTGACCGGCACTGCCAGCGAGGCATCAAAAATGGTTCTGACTGTAGCATGATTTTCCGATGTGCTATCCACCACGCCGACCAGGCCTTCGCTGGATACGATAACATCATCCCTGGATACGTCATCGACTTGCAAAACCAGACGTTGGCTCATCAAATCAGGGCTACGTCCGCGCACTTTGGCTGCATGCCAGCGATAACCGGTAATGCCGGATATTTCGAGGATTCGTCTAAGCTGCCTATTCTCTTCCCGAAGGCTGTTAGCTTCCTGAATCAGGGCGGCCTGTTGTTGGGACTTTTTCTCAAAAACAAGGTATTTGCGATGCAGTGCATCCTGCTCCGTGAACCACAGTTCGGCCGATTGCCACCACTGCACTGGTGCATGCAACGCTTCCAGTGCCGGCCACATGGCCAGCATCGCGCTGGAGCCAGACGCAAATCTGAACGCACCATACAGGCACAGCAGCACGAATGTAGCGATAAGCCAAAACTTGTGACGACGAGCGCTAAACATCATACGCAATACACTAACCCGGACTATTCATGAATACTGCTGTGCCCTCACTTGTTCCTTTGCCCGCAACGCATCCTTCGTACCCCAGGGCACTTTCTCTGCGCAAGCGCATTCACCTTGTCAGTCGCTCGTATGCA
>CAJXNE010000076.1 GCA_913056285.1 uncultured Zetaproteobacteria bacterium
CAAAATGACTGATTCTATCATTTTGTTATTCAATCGTTGGGTAGTTGTAGCGCGACTTGCGTCGCTATTCAGCTTCAACACTATGATCAACCCGAATAGGGATGCTGCGCTTTTCTTCATACAATACCGGCAGTTCTTCCGCCATCGGACCATCCGTACGCGGACCGAACAAGGCGACTCGCAGCGCTTTCATGGGGTGCTCGGTGGTATCACAGACTGCCGTGGGTTCATAACCACAATGTGCCATACAGTTTGCACATTTGGGATTGCGTCCGGTGCCATAACGATCCCAGTCGGTATCATCCATCAAGGACTGAAAACTGTCCGCATAGCCTTCATCGACCAGCAAATAACATGGTTTCTGCCAACCGAACACATTACGCGTCGGATTGCCCCATGCTGTGCAATGGTAGCTCTGATTACCGGCCAGAAAGTCCAAAAACATGCTGGACTGGTTAAAAGCCCAGTTGATACCCTGTTTTTTCCGTTGCTTTTGTAACTTAAAAATATCTCTGAATAACTGTTTGGTTGCAGTGCGCTGCAAGAACACATCCTGTGCGGGCGCATGCTCATAACTGAATCCCGGCGAAACAGTGACGCCTTCCACGCCAAGTCCCATCATTCTGTCAAAAAAATCAGCCGCCTCATCGGCTGATTCGCCCTGGAAAAAAGTGCAGTTCACAGTGACCCGGAACCCCTTGACAATGGCAGCGCGGATAGCATCGACCGCCTGATCGAATACGCCGTCCTGACAGACAGACGCATCATGGCGAGCGCGCAAACCATCCAGATGAATCGAAAAGGTCAAATATGGCGTAGGCTGATATTCGTCCATTTTCTTTTTCAACAACAGTGCATTGGTACACAGATACACGTATTTTTTACGCGCCACAATGCCCTCGACAATTTGCGCCATATCTTTATGAATCAATGGCTCGCCACCGGCAATGGATACAATCGGTGCGCCGCACTCATCCACTGCGGTCAAACTATCTTCCACGCTGAGCCGCTGGTTGAGTATGTCGTCAGGGTAATCGATTTTCCCGCAACCGGAACAGGCGAGATTGCAGCGAAATAACGGCTCCAGCATCAATACCAGCGGATAGCGTCGATTGCCACGTATCTTTTGCTGAACAATATAGCGCCCCACATGGAACTTCTGCTGAAGTGGAATACTCATGTAAACAGGCCTCCAGGTGGCAAGTTAAAACATCAATCCGAACTTTTTGTCGCAAAGCATCGGATGACATTACGACTTGCGGCCATATTAACATGAAACAAACCTGCGCGTTAGCAGATGTGGACGAGCATCAAATATATGAATCAAACGAGGTATGAGATGATGAAGGGTTGGTCTTTCTCCGCGATAGCGGCTTAGTCCAACAAGTGAATTGGAGCACAAAAAAACGGCCGGTTATGCTTGGTTAATACTTACATTTTTGCAGTAATTGCCACAGGCGTTCGCTGACCGGGCCCATGGGTTCATCGGCGCGGCGGAACAGATACATATCGATTTTCAATGGCTCCAACTGCTTGCCAGATAAAACCAGTAACCGGCCATCAGCCAGCTCTTCGGCGACACGGTGGCGGGGCATGCGCCCCCAGGCCGAACCGGATAAAATCATACGCTTCTTCATATCGAAATCGTTGACCAGCCATTGGGAGGCGCCTTCGAGTACGCCGGCGCTTTGTCGGGGTTGATTGCGACTGGTATCGCGCACCACGACCTGAACATATTGCTCCAGATCAGCGACCCCGATGGCGGGGTATCGTGTCGCCAATGGGAAGTCTGCAGAAATTACGCTGACCATTTCAGTCGAACTCAGACGTACTTCTTCAAGGTGGCCCATCGGCATCAATCGTTCGGCAATGGCGAAATCGACATCTCTATCCTGCAAACGCTCCAGCGTTCCACCCATGTTTTCAATTTGCAGGCTCATGCGAGTCGCAGGCGCGGATTCGGAAATCTGTTTGATTACATCCAGTATCTGCTCCACCGGCGCAATCGCGCTCAGTGCAATGGATATTTCTGATTCTTCGCCCTGTGCAAAATGGCTGGCGATATTGGAAAATTCTTCACTGCGGGAAAGCAGGCTGCGTGCTTTGCCGTAGAGCACCTGTCCCTGTGTCGTTAGCACCGGACGGTAGCCAGCACGGTCAAACAGCGACAGGCCAAGCTCATGTTCCAGATTTTTGATGGCGATACTAATGGCCGACTGGCTACGAAATAACGATTCTGCGGCGGCATGAAAGCCGCCGGTTTCGACGACTGCACATAAGGCGCGCAACTGTTCCAATGTCATGTAGGCTATGATAAATGATTCGTTTTATAAATCAAGACTATCAATTATTCATGCTTTTAATCAATCATCATCGCCATAGTATCTCGGCTGTTCCAAGTAAACGCGTATGGACTATGCAAACGCGTTGTTTGTTTCATGTTAACGAACCGGAGAGGCAATGCTGCGTAATACATCCACATCGTACGGACTCGTATCGATTGCTCTGCACTGGCTGATGGCGCTTGCCCTGTTCGGCATGTTTGCGCTGGGTTACTGGATGACCACCCTCACCTACTATGATCGCTGGTATCACGATGCGCCGGAAATACACAAGGGGATCGGCATCCTTCTATTACTGTTGTTGATCTTCCGCGTCCTGTGGCGCATGATCACCACGCGCCCGAAACTGATGGGAGCGTGGTGGGAGCAAATCGTGTCATTGGGCGTGCATCGTCTGCATTATGTGCTGATGTTTACGGTGGTGATTTCCGGTTACCTGATTCCAACGGCTGAAGGGGTCGGTATTGATGTGTTCGGCCTGTTCACGATGCCGGCCACGTTTACCTTCGACAAACATCAGGCTGATCTGGTTGGAAAAATACATTGGGCTGCAGCCTGGGCCCTGATCGGCCTGGCCGGATTGCATGCGGCAGCGGCGCTGAAACACCACTGGATTGATAAAGACATGACGTTGTTGCGTATGCTGGGAATATCTCAAAAAAAACCAAGGAGAGTAAAACATGATATTTAAAACACTGATTGCGGCGGCGCTATTGATGGTCGCATCCATGCCGGCTAACGCCGAGCAATACAATTTCGACATCAAGGGGCAACACGCCTTTATCCAGTTCAAGGTGAAACATTTGGGTTTTAGCTGGATACTCGGTTCATTCCGCACCTTTAACGGTCATTTCTCTTATGATGAACGCAAACCCGAAAAAAACAGCGTCAGCGTCAGCATTGATACGGCTAGTCTTGATACCAACCATGCCGAACGTGATAAACACCTGCGTAGCGCAGACTTCTTCGATGTGGACGCGTATCCCAAGGCGACATTTACCAGTACATCCTATGAATCTACCGGCAAGAAAACCGGCGTCCTGAAGGGGAAGCTGACACTGCACGGCGTCACCAAAGATATTGCTATTGCGGTCACCCAGATCGGCGCCGGCCCCGATCCGTGGGGCGGTTACCGGCGCGGATTTGAAGGGCATACGACGTTGCACTTGTCCGATTACAGAATGAAAAAATCCGGTATGCTCGGCGCTGTAGCTGAAAACGTAGAGTTATTCCTGTCTATCGAAGGCTTACGCACCAAACTGCTTTAAAATCAACCAAAGGAGCAATCACATGAAAAAAACTATCATTATATCTACTGCCATGCTGGCATTCATTGCTACACCGGCAATGGCTGACGGCATGGGGCATCACTGTGGCATGCATGGCATGCTTAAGCAGGCTGATGCAAATCATGACGGCAAGACAACCAAGTCCGAATTTATGGCTGCTGCAACCCAACGGGCGGAAAAACGCTTTGCCCATATGGACGCCAATAACGATGGGGTGCTGGATGAGAAAGACCATCAGGCGTATTTTGATAAGATCGATGCCAATCACGATGGCTCGATCAGCCGGGATGAATTCACCGCATTTCACAAGCAGATGCGTAAACAGCGCCACAAACAGGGAGGCAAGCATGAGTAAAGTAACGATTGCAGCTAAAGAACCAGCTGTTTTGAAGCTGGAACCGGGCACCTATTACTGGTGCGCCTGCGGGAAATCGAAGAATCAGCCATTTTGCGACGGCTCACATGAGGGTAGCGAATTCACGCCAACAGCGTTTGAAATTACCGAGGCAAGCAATGTCGCCCTGTGCCAGTGTAAACAGTCGAAAAACCCGCCCTTCTGCGATGGCACCCACGTAGAGCTATAAGTCGCCACGAAGGCGCAAAAACACACAGGGATTCAAAAACAGAAACACAGGTGATTGATCTGCTTTGCGCCTTTTTTGGTTAAACAGGAGAATGGTATGGCACAACAACGCATGAACGTGCAGGCGCCGGTTAAGCGCTTATTTGCTAAGCGCTGGAGCACGCGCGCTTTTAATCCGGATAAGCCGGTTGAAAAAGAGCAACTCGCCAGCTGTCTTGAGGCGGCGCGCTGGGCGCCATCCTGTTTCGGAGAACAGCCATGGCATTATATCATCGCCGACCGTTTTGCGGATGCGGAAAACTGGCACAAGGCGCTTGCCACATTGGCGCCAAAAAATCAGTTATGGGCGCGACATGCGCCGGTGTTGATTGTGGCTGTGGCCGAACACGCATTTTCCCACAACGGTAACCCGAATCGGTGGGCAGAGTATGATACTGGTCAGGCCACCATCTGCCTGTGCCTGCAAGCGATGCAACTGGGTTTGGCAACGCACCAAATGGGCGGCTTTGACGCCGATACATTGAAACAGCAACTGGCGATTCCTGAAACCATGCATGTTATGAGCGTCACGGCGCTGGGTTATCCGGGAGACGTGGCGGCGCTGGATGACGATTTCCAGCCCATGGAATCAGCCTCAAGAACGCGCAAGCCATTGCAGGAAATCGTGCATGCCGGCCTCTGGGGCGATGCCTGGAAGCCGCCTGCTGCGGCTGGCTGGGAAGCGCGTTATCAGGAGACTTCGGTGGAGCGATTGCCATGGTTTCATCATGGGCTGGATGCTGATTTTGAACGTGCGCTGGCGCAGTCGGAACTGACGGAAGGGGCAGCACTCGATATTGGCTGTGGCCCCGGCACGCAAACCATCGCATTGGCTAAACGCGGCTTTACTGTGACGGCTACCGATATATCGCACAGCGCTGTTGAATCGACCCTGCAGCTGGCTGAAGCAGAAAACGTGTCCATTACCTGTCATGTCGATGATGTGCTGGATTCCAGGCTGAGCGATCCGTTCGATCTGATTCTGGATCGTGGTATTTTCCACTGCTTTGATGAAAACGCTGACCAACAGGCCTATCTGGCCACGCTTAGACGCTTGCTGAAACCGCAAGGTTTATTGCTGCTCAAATGTTTCCACAAGGATGAAAAAAGCGAAATGGGGCCGCCTTGCCGTTATCATGAAACGGATATTCGCCGCTTGTTTGCAGATGGTTTCGAACTGATCGAGGCTCAAAACACATATTTTACGTCTGCCGCCATGGAAAAACCGCCCAAGGCGCTGTTCTGCATCATAAGAAGACTTGCATCATAAAAAGATCCGCATCATAAGAAAAACGTAACCAGAAAGGCAATACAGACAATACTACAGGAGCAACAATGACTGATTTATTCTCACCCGTTGAGTTGGGTGACAACACGCTGTTCAACCGCATGGTGATGGCGCCAATGACGCGCAATCGAGCACCGACTGGCGTTCCCACGCCGTTGATGGCTGAATATTACTGCCAAAGGGCAGGTGCAGGGTTCATCGTGACCGAGGGCGCACAGATTTCAGAACAGGGTATCGGCTACCCGGCCACGCCGGGCATCCATACCGATGCGCAGATTGACGGCTGGCAACATATCACCACGGCTGTGCATGATGCCGGCGGCCATATCTACTGCCAGTTGTGGCATTGCGGACGCATTTCGCACCCGGATTACCATGGCGGCGAAAAACCTGTTGCCCCGTCTGCGATTCAGGCGGCAGGTCAGGCATTTACCTATGAAGGGCTGAAAGATTTTGTCGAGCCACGCGCCCTGGAACTGGAAGAAATCACGGCCATTGTTGAACAATATCGTCATGCCGCTGCCTGCGCTATTAAAGCCGGCTTTGACGGTATTGAGCTGCACTCGGCCAACGGGTATCTGCTCGATCAGTTTTTACGCGATGGTTCTAATCAGCGCGACGATATTTACGGTGGCTCGATTGATAATCGTATTCGCCTGCTCAAAGAGGTGACAGAGGCCGTCGCATCTGAAATTGGCGTGGATAAAGTGGGCGTGCGCATCTCGCCGGTGAATAGTTTCAATGATATGCATGATTCCGAGCCTCAGGCATTGTTCAATGCAGTTGCACACATGCTTTCAGACATTGGCATCGCTTATCTCCACGTGGTTGAAGTCAGCCTGCTCGGCGAGCCGGATGATACAGTGGATATGACACAAATCCGGCGGCATTTTTCCGGACTGTATATTGCCAATGGCGGTTATGATCAGGCGCGCGGCCATGCCGCGATTGCACGGGGAGATGCCGATCTGGTGGCCTACGGCATTCCGTATCTGGCCAACCCTGATTTGCCCGAACGGTTCAAACAGGATGCAGCTTTAAATGAGGCTGATCAAACCACCTTCTACGGCGGTGATGCGCACGGATACACCGATTATCCGGCCTTGACCGGGTAATTGCTATGAACACGCCTGCGCATGCTATCGTCAATTTGCTGCTGTTTCGCAAATCTGCACGTGAAACGCATGCGATTGCCATTGTGGCCGGCGCATTATTGCCGGATGCTCCGATGTTTTTGTTCTACCTGTGGTCGCGATTGCAGGGCTTAAGCGAACGTGCCATCTGGCGCGATGCCTATTTCGATAGCGGCTGGCAAGCCCTGTTCGATGCCTTTCACTCCTTCCCGCTGCTCGGGCTGGCCACGCTGGTGTGGCTGCTGGCGTGGCGCGCGCGCATGGCTGCCACCTCTGTATTCTTTGCCAGCATGTTCATGCATTCTGTGTTTGATTTTCCATTGCATCACGATGATGCGCATCGCCATTTCTGGCCCCTGTTTGACTTCCGTTTTGCCAGCCCGATCTCCTACTGGGATCCTGCTCACTACGGCCAGTTTATTGCACCATTGGAGTTGCTGGTCGTAGTGGCTGGCGGCGCATGGCTGTTGCGCACATCTGAATCGACAACACTGTTTCGCTGCACAGCTGCAGTGCTGTTTTTCTATCTCGCCTTTTGGGGCTTTGCAGCCGCAGTGTGGATGTGACAGCAACAACAAGGAGACCTGTATGGGCATGATGATTGATGGGCGATGGGAAACAGACGATGGCGTATGGGCATCAAAAAAAGATGGCCAGTTTCACCGCGCCCAATCGCAGTTTCGTTGCCGGATCGGCGATGACTGTTTTCCGGTTGAGCCGGATCGTTATCATTTGTATGTTAGTCTGGCCTGCCCGTGGGCCCATCGCACGCTGATCTTCCGCAAGCTCAAAGGCTTGGAGAAAATCATTCCGGTCACCATTGTGCATCCGCACATGCTGGATCAGGGCTGGCAGTTTGCAGAACCGGAGCCGCTGTACGGTTTTACCCATGCCCATCAACTCTATGCGCTGGCTGACCCGCATTTTTCGGGGCGGGTCACCGTGCCGATTTTGTGGGACAAAAAAAGCCAGACCATTGTATGTAACGAATCAGCCGAAATGATTCGCATATTCAATTCAGCGTTTAATGCACTGACGGGCAACAGCGATGACTATTACCCCACCGAACTGCGTACAGAAATTGATGAAATCAATGCCTTCGTTTACGACAATATCAATAATGGCGTTTATCAATGTGGTTTTGCAACCACGCAGGATGCTTACGAGAGCGCCTTCGATCATCTGTTTGCAGCACTCGATACGGTGGAATCAAGGCTGGCTGATCAGCATTACCTGGTTGGCAAGCAAATCACCGAGGCCGATTGGCGTTTGTTTACTACGCTGATTCGTTTCGATGCGGTTTATTTCGGGCACTTCAAATGCAATCGTAATCGCATTGCCGATATGCCGAATCTCTCGGGCTACCTGCGCGATCTCTACCAGCAGCCCGGCATTGCCGACACGGTCGATTTCGATCACATCAAACAGCATTATTACTTCAGCCACGAATCGATCAATCCAACCCGTATCGTGCCAAAGGGCCCTGCGCTGGATTTCGATTTTACAGATCAGGACAATCGGGCGCATCAAAACAATCGGGCACATCAAAACAACCTGGCACATCAGGACAATCTGGCACATCAAAAAAACTCGGCACACCACCGCGACAGGTTTTCATCATGAGCATTACGATTGTAAATAGCATCACGGTACCGGAAGGCGACGGCGTTACTGTGAAACGACTGATGCCGGTTGCCGGACTACGCAACTACGATCCGTTTGTGCTGTGGGATCATTTCGATATTGTCGGCGGCGGCTTTCCCGACCATCCTCATCGCGGTTTTGAAGCCATCACATATTTGTTCGACGGAGGCATGAAACATGCGGATAATCTGGGCAATGACGGCACGGTGCATGCCGGTGGCGCGCAGCGTTTTACCGCAGGACGCGGCATGGTGCACTCCGAATTCCCTGACGGGCGGGCGCATGGTATTCAGCTATGGATTAACTTGCCGCAACGGCTGAAATCTGTTGAACCGGCTTATCAGCAATGCCAGATGGATCAGATTCCGGAATCTGATCATGACGGGGTTACAATTCGGACAATTGTCGGTGAAACAGGAGCGATTACGCTGCATACGGATGTTGAATATCTGGATATTCACATGGCACAGCGTAGTTGGCATGAGCGAACAATTGCGCCCGGTATGCGCGGATTGATATATCCGCTATCCGGACAGATCAATGTAAGCGGGTACTGCCTTAAAGCAGGTCAGGCCGCTTATGTAGATGGGGAGAAGCAGATTGATATTCAAAGCCATTGTGCAGCCCGGCTGATGTGGTGTTTTGGTCAGCCACATCATGAGCCGATTCATCAGCATGGCCCCTTTGTGGATTAACTTGTGGATTAACCACTGCATCACTACCACATTCTGCTATCTTCAGCCGCTACTGAAGTTGCCGCATGGAGGATATCGATGAGCCGAATACACCGTTATGAGGGCGAGGAAATCGTGGTTGAATTCGAGCTTGGCCGCTGCATTCATACCGGCGACTGTAGCCGCGACTTGCCTGATGTATTCAACACCAAACGCA
>CAJXNE010000077.1 GCA_913056285.1 uncultured Zetaproteobacteria bacterium
CCGCCAATGCAGATCACCCTGCAAACGGCTGCGGTTACTTCCGGTAACGGTATCGTTGATGCCGGCGACATGAATCGTTTCCTTGCCCCATGTGGACATGTGGCGTAATTCAGCCTCACCCATCACTCCGCGTGCGCTCATCCAGTGTGGTGTCAATGTCATATCCCAATTGGCTGCCGGAGCAAAGTAATAGGGTAACGATATTTCTGTACCCCGCCGTTTGCCGCTACCGACTTTAGGCATCAACAGGCCGGACTTCCTTTTCAGCGGCTGTTGCCACCACGGAGCATATAATACCGGCACCCCCCACAGCTCAAAACGGCTGTGCGTTGCAGTCAGACTGCCGTCATAGCCGTCGAGCACCGCATGTTTAGCTGCAATGCGCCATGATTCCTGATCAATCGGGCAGGAAGAGAATGTCAGTTCATCGGCTTCAAAAGTTTGATCATCAACGCGTTTTACCCGTTCAGCCACCAGGCGTTCGCCACCCGGCAAAGTGATCACGGCTTTTTGCATATTGCCGGTTTTACTGCCTGTGTGCATGGTCGCCTGTTCGGCGCTGATCATCGCCTTGTCCGATTTAATGATGACGTGCCCTTTTGCCTCCAGCACATGTTCATTGGATCGATAGGTTACTTCATCAGCAGTCAGCGTATCAAATTCACGCTTGATGACGACATGGCCATGAGCAATCACCACGCCATCGGCTGTACGACTAATCTGATCGGCATCAATATCCACCGGTGCGGAAAATGCAGGCGACGCAATCGGAAGCAGTGCCAAATTAATAGCAATAGACATAGCAATAGCCATAGAAATAGTCGCAGCAATCGAGAACAAAAAACGCAGGCGAAGCATGGCGAGGCAAGCTATCCTACAATTTGGGTGCGTCCACTACGACCAGCGAGTCTGAAACCAGCTTATGCAGGCTTGATCGCGAAGCCGAGATAATTGACCGATAAATCATCACTGAGCGAAAACTGGTCGGTCAGCATGGCATAGCTCATGCCTTTCATGTCTTTCGTTTGCAGGCCGGCATGGCGCAAGGCGCTGTTCATTTCCGAAGGCTTGATGAATTTAGCATAATCGTGCGTGCCTTTGGGTAACCAGCCGAGGATATACTCCGCCCCCAGGATCGCCTTGATATACGATACAGGATTGCGATTCAGGGTGGCAAAAAAGAAATGACCACCGGGCTTGATCATGGCCGCACAGGCCGCCACCGTGCGCGGCACATCCGGCACATGCTCCAGCACTTCCAGACAGGTCACGGCATCGTAAACTCCGGCATGCGTTTCAGCCCAGTTTTCCGCATCGTTTTCGACATATTCAACCGCTACGCCGGACTGTTCGCTATGCAATCTTGCTACGCCGAGCGCCTTGGGTGAGCGGTCAAGCCCTGTCACGCTGGCGCCGCGCGCAGCCATATTCTCGGCCAGTAAACCGCCGCCGCAGCCGACATCCAGAATCTTGCAGTCGGCGAATGGAACCTGCCGGGCGATATAATCCAGCCGCAGCGGATTGATTCTGTGCAATGGTTTGAACTTGCCGGTCGGATCCCACCATTCTTCAGCCATAGCCTCGAACTTGGCGATTTCTTCTGTGTCGAAATATTGTGTTGTTTGCATACTCGAAAGCATGTCCGCGCGGTGCCATGAAGGCAAGCATACTGTAGGCAAAACAGTTTCTAACGCAGTGCTTCCGGCAGGCTAAAGGCTACATTTTCTTCTTTTACGGTCAGCGTACTGACATTGGAAAACCCGTGTTCATCCAACCACTCGGTGACCCGATTGACCAGACTCTCGGGCGCTGATGCGCCGGCGGTAATGCCAACAACCGAATCCGCAGAAAACCACTCAGCCTGAATATCCTCCGGTCCGTCAACTAAACAGGCCATCGCGCCAGCCCGCTCGGCCACTTCACGCAAGCGATTGGAATTGGACGAATTCTGCGAACCGATCACCAATACCACATCACAGCGTGCAGCCAACGCCTTGACCGCTTCCTGCCGGTTGCTGGTGGCATAGCAAATATCTTCGCGTTTCGGCCCGACAATATTGGGGAATCGCGCTTTCAATGCATCCATCACTTCGCGCGTATCATCCACGCTCAGGGTTGTCTGCGTCACAAAGGCCAGTTTATCGGGATTGTTCACTTGCAAACCACCCACATCTTCCGGTTCGGAAATCAGCAGCACCGCGCCTTCCGGCGCCTGACCCATGGTTCCCTCGACTTCCGGATGCCCGGCATGGCCGATAAGAATGACCTGTAGTCCGTTGGCATAATGGCGCAGTAACTCCAGATGCACTTTGGTCACCAGCGGACAGGTCGCATCAATCACATGCAGACCGCGTTGCTGACCACATTTGCGCACTGCCTTACTGACGCCATGGGCGGAAAAAATCAACAAGGCACCATCCGGAACATCCTCAGTACTCTCGACAAATATCGCCCCTTTGGCGCGCAGGTTTTCAACGACAAAACGATTGTGCACAATTTCATGGCGTACATAGACCGGTGCGCCATAGACCTGCAAAGCCCGCTCGACAATTTCAATGGCCCGATCCACGCCAGCACAAAAACCGCGTGGTTCAGCCAGCAATACCGACTTCGGCTGGATGGTGACGGGACTCGTTTCTTGCTGCATTCCATGGCTCCTTGCGCTACGGTTTCGCGCAACGATAGCTTGAGTCATTAAAAAAATCATTGTGAGGGAACAACCATGGCAGATTACAACATCAACCCCGGTGATGCCGCACCAGCAGATATAGCGTTGGACACCTGGCCGGAAGGCCGTTTGAAACTGGGTGATTTACAAGGGCAATGGGTGATTGTGTATTTTTACCCCAAGGACAGTACGCCGGGCTGCACCACCGAATCCTGCGGCTTCCGAGACGCCCTGCCCGATTTCTCGGCTGCCGATGCAGCCATTATCGGTGTCAGTCGCGATTCAGTGAAATCACATGCCCGCTTCACCGAAAAGCAGGGGCTGAACTTTCCGCTCATGGCGGATACCGAAGAAGTACTGTGCAAGGCGTTCGATGTCATGCAGCTCAAAAAGAATTACGGCAAAGAATATATTGGTGTTGAGCGCTCCACTTTCATTATCAACCCGGAAGGCGATATCGCCTTTGCATGGCGCAAGGTACGCGTCAAAGAACATGTCGAAACCGTGCTGAGCACCTTAAAAGAACTGCAAAGCTGACATGTTGACCGGCAAGCGCATTCTGATCGGCATCGGCGGCGGAATCGCGGTCTATAAAATCGCCGAGCTTGCGCGCATGCTGACCAAAGCCGGCGCAAAAGTGCGTTGCATAATGACCAAATCCGCCTGTGAATTCGTCACCCCGCTCACCTTTGAAGCACTGACCGGTTATCAGGCACACACAGCATTGTTTGATCTGACATCTGAGCGTGAAATGGGGCATATTGCACTGGCGCGCTGGGCTGATGCAGTCATTATCGCGCCGGCCACGGCCAGCCTGCTTGCCCGTCTGGCGCATGGCATTGCTGATGATCTACTGACCACGACCATGCAGGTCTGCGACAAACCGGTGTTGCTGGCCCCTGCCATGAACACTTCGATGTGGGAATCCGAGGCTACGCAACGTAATATGGCAACGCTATGCGGGCGCGGCATGCACTGCGTTGGCCCGGATGAAGGCGAGTTGGCCTGTGGTGAATCAGGGTCAGGACGACTGTCGGATGTGCGTGCTATTCTATCCGGGTTATTGCCTCTGCTGACCGATAAACCGTTCATCGGCCAGCACTGGGTGATCAATGCCGGTCCCACGGAGGAAGCATGGGATGACGTACGTATCCTGACCAACCGGGCCAGTGGCATGCTCGGCGCGTTGCTGGCTGATCTGGCCGCCATCATGGGCGCATCCGTATCACTGATCGCCGGCCCCGGCACGGCGGATACGCACCCCGGCGTCATGCGAAGAAATGTATCCACGGCATTGGAAATGCTGACCGTGTGTGAACTGGAAGCTTCCGCTGCCAGCGTATTTATTGCTACAGCTGCGGTCAGTGACTTTCGCTTCGCCGAACCAGTTCAAGGCAAGCTTAAACGAGGCGATACTGACAATCTGATGGTTGAACTGATAGCCAACCCTGACATTGTCGCCCACATCGCCGCCTTGCCCGCCCGCCCAGCCAAAGTCATCGCTTTTGCAGCGGAAAGCGACAATCATATTGACCACGCCAGGAGCAAGCTGGTAAAAAAACATGTTGATGCCGTTGTCGCCAACGACATCGCCAATATTGGCAGCGACAAAGCCGGTGGGTGGTGGATCAGCAAACATGGCGAACAGATAGCAATCGAAGCCGAATCAAAACTGGATTTTGCCAAACAGATTATCAGCCACATTACGGAGTTAAACCGATGAGCACTCAGAACCCGACAGTACATATTCAGACCTTGCCGCACGGCGAAGGCATTGATCTCCCCTTCTACGCCACTGCTCATGCTGCCGGCGCTGATTTGCGCGCTGCTTTGGATGCAGATATCAGCATTGCCCCGGGCGCGCATGCTCTGATCAAAACCGGCTTTGCCATGGCGCTACCGGAAAATTATGAGGCGCAGATTCGTCCGCGGTCGGGAATGGCCCTGAAGCACGGCATCACCGTACTGAATTCGCCCGGTACCATTGACGCCGACTATCGCGGCGAGGTCGGCGTCATTCTGATCAATCATGGCAGTGAAGCATTCACCGTGCAGCGCGGCGACCGCATTGCCCAGATGATTATTGCCCCGTTCGTGCAAGCTGATTTTCAAGCTGTGGACAGCTTATCGGAAACTGAACGCGGAGCAGGTGGATTTGGCTCGTCCGGAAAACAATAGCGTGTAAAACAACGTGAGCTGTGAATCGTCAGGCAACTTTCACTATATGACCCATCTGAGGACGTGGAGGGCTTAAGCCTTCACCTCGATAAAAACAATGTCGCATCCACCGTTAGTCATCACCCGGGGCAGCAATTAGCATGTGCCGATGACTGCACCCCGGCAGACAAATGAAGAGACCATCACTGGCCTGTTACAGCGACTGGCCATGTTGCGTGGCTGGTCGCCGAAAACAACGGAGTCGTATCGCTCCGATCTGCTACATGCCGATGCATTTTTTTGCACAGCGCATACAAGCCTGATGCAAGCAAGCCAAGGCGCCGTATTGAAATATCTGGCCTCGTTGGGGCGTAAGGGTTTGAGAGAAACTACGATTCAACGGCGGCGCAGTGCGCTCTCGACTTGGTTTACATACTTGCAGGATCAGGGCATGCGTCACGATCATCCAGCCCGCTATCTGCCCAAAATGCGTAAGAGCAGACCATTGCCCAAACTGATGAGCGAACAGGATGTTGAAGCGCTGCTGGCAGCACCCGATACCCTGACAGCAACCGGCATCCGTGATCGCTGCATGCTGGAAATTCTTTATGCTACCGGCCTGAGAGTTAGCGAACTGACCGGCTTGCAACTGGCGCATATCGATATAGCAGCAGGGTTGGTGCGCGTCATCGGCAAAGGCGACAAAGAGAGACTGGTGCCGTTTGGTGAAGAAGCAGCTCGCTGGCTGCAACAATGGCTGGCGGCGCGACCAAATGAGCCGGCATCGCCATTTTTGTTTCCCGGGCGAGCAGGTAAAATCATGAGCAGACAGAATTTCTGGCTCCGGCTTAAACAATATGCTGTGCTTGCCAATATCTCGCCATTGCCGTCGCCGCATACGCTGCGCCACGCCTTTGCAACCCATCTGCTCAATCACGGCGCCGATCTGCGGGCGGTGCAAATGCTGCTGGGCCACGCCAATGTCACCACCACCGAGATTTATACGCATGTATCGCGAGCACGATTGCATGATCTGGTCAACCAATCGCATCCGCTGGGGAAACACTGATTAAATCAGTTCTTCCCTGGTATAAAGTCTTAGGTGTTTTATTGGCGAATTTGTTAGCTTTGCGTTCCAATCAAGACGAACGAGCAATACCAACAGTGAGGATGCATCAGTATGGCCGAGCAAACAACAACTGAAACACCAAAAATTCCTTGTTTTTCACCGGGTCTGGCCGACATTCCGGTGGCCGAATCTTCGGTCTCATTTGTCGATGGTAAAATAGGCCACCTGGAATATCGTGGTATCGATATTGAGCAACTGGCTGAGCATTCGTCCTTTGAGGAAACCTCATGGCTGTTGTTATACGGTAAACTACCCTCGGCTGATGAATTGTCCGCCTTCAAGCTGGAACTCAATCACCATCGCCGCATTAAATTCCGAATCCGCGATATGATGAAATGCTTTCCTGAATCGGCCCATCCGATGGATGCCTTGCAAGCCAGCATTGCGGCGCTGGGTATGTTTTACCCCTTTCCGAAATCACTGATCGGCAAGCTCGATGAAGAGACCGTGCATCAGGTATGTGTAAATCTGATTGCCAAAATGCCGACGCTGGTAGCTGCTCATGCCCGCATGCGTCATGGCGACGATCCGATCAGCCCGCGTGATGATCTATCGCATGCGGCCAACCTTTATTACATGCTGACCGGCAATGAACCGGATGAACTGACCGAGCGCATTATCGATGTGGCACTGATTGTGCACGCTGAACACACCATGAATGCCAGCACCTTCTCAACGCTGGTGGTCGCCTCCAGCCATGCCGATCCGTACACATCTATCAGTGCAGCAATCGGTTCGCTGTCCGGCCCATTGCATGGTGGCGCCAATGAGGATGTGTTGATTATGCTCGATGAAATAGGCTCGGTTGAGGCGGCCGAGGCTTATCTGCACGGAAAACTGGATCGCAAAGAGAAAGTTCCCGGACTCGGCCACCGTGTCTATAAAACCAAAGACCCGCGCGCCACCCTGTTGCAACAGCTGTATGTGGAACTCACTGAAAAACTGGGTGCAGACCCGACCTATGAAATCGCCCGCCATATCGAAGACTTGTCCAGGCAAACGCTGGGCAAAAAGGGCATTTGCCCCAATGTCGATTTCTATTCCGGCATTGTCTATCGCAAGCTGGGCATCCCGACTGACCTGTTTACACCGATTTTCGCCGTAGCCCGCGTTTCCGGCTGGCTGGCTCACTGGAAAGAGCAGTTGGGTCATGGCCGCATCTATCGCCCTTCACAAATCTTCATCGGCCAGCATGGTTTGAGCTACATCCCCATGGCTGATCGTGACTGAGTGGAATCCTCTGCGCTCCGTATATACGTGATTTATGCGGTTCAGGCGCTACCATACGCTCTAAAATCAGCACCCCCTGTAAAAAAGTTCCCGTAATTGCTCAGATTGCCCTTGATTTGTTCGAGAACAAGGAAAACACGCGCAGTGTGCTCCTGCACTCGAGCATGTTTGACGCAGCTATCGGGCAAATCAAGGGTGAGCTGAGTAGTTACTAAAATCATTGAGAGGTTTAACATGACTGTAGCAACAGCACGCCATATTCTGGTAGATAGCGAAGAAAAATGTCTGGAACTGAAAACACTGATCGAAGGCGGCGAAGATTTTGCCGATGTAGCCCGCATCAACTCAAGTTGTCCGTCCAGCCGCAACGGCGGCGATCTGGGCGAATTCGGCCCCGGCATGATGGTTCCCGAATTTGACGAGGTCGTTTTCTCGGCTGATCTCAATACCGTACAAGGCCCGGTAAAAACCCAGTTTGGCTATCATTTACTGGAAGTCACCAGCCGCAGCTGAATCAACACCTACCCATCCCGACCAGGCAGCTTCACTGCTATCCCACGCAAGTTGTTTCGTCATACCCGGCTCTTGGGTTAAAATATGAAATGACTGGATTCCCGCTTTTGCGGAATGACGCGGCAGGATTGGGTAGAATTCATTTCCAATGTGAATGAACTTATACGGGGCGGCTGGCAACAGCTGCCCCGTTTTTTCTATTTGACGGGAAAATCAGTGAACGGAACCTGAATCGAACCACTCACGCTAACACTGATTTTACCTTCACCGGCAGACAGGGAAGGCGGCGCGGCATCGGCTGATTTAGCCATCATCGCCATTTCGGCCCGATACATCACCGGTCGCGGCATCCGGCTGTTGGTATTGATCTGAATAATTCTAAAACTGCTTGCACTCAAGCCTTTGGCAATCACGCCCGCCTTCTGGCGAAACAGGGAAATGGCTTGCAACCTGAGCTGATCCTGTGCGCTCTTTGATGCTGTGCTGCTGATGCGGAATTGCAGCCCGGACAGATTCGCCCCGGCACTTTCGATGGCATCCAGCCAGTTCGGCACAGCATCGAGCTTACTGCTGACCACCTGCCCGGTTTGTGTCATACGCCAGCCCGTGCGAACCCGTTGCCTGTTTTTGGGATATTGCCACACCGGTTGCATGCTGCGACTCATCGTTTT
Source organism: uncultured Zetaproteobacteria bacterium (assembly GCA_913056285.1). Classification (GTDB taxonomy): domain Bacteria; phylum Pseudomonadota; class Zetaproteobacteria; order Mariprofundales; family Mariprofundaceae; genus Mariprofundus. Next base: position 8,369 of record CAJXNE010000077.1, read on the forward strand.
CAGTTTTACGCCCGGCTCATGTTTCAATCGTTTCTGAATAGCCCCACTCACCCGATTAACATATTGGCGGACAGAGCTGGCATTTGTTCCATCTTTTTCGACGCGAAAGGTAAGCGCCACTTCATCATTGGGCAGACTTGTTTCCGCCATAGCCTGAAGATTGATGCGTGTACCGCCCGGCGTAACAGCTTCCGCCTGCGCCTGCACCGGAGACAAGCAAAACAAAGAGAGAAAAAAAAACACATAGCGCATAAAAGAAGTCTGATTCCCTTCTGCCTGTCCCGCAAGCAAAACGTTGGGCGTAAATGCATCATCAAAGGATCTGTTCAACTTACTCACCATTCACCACCTAAAGAAAAATGTCACGCAACGGCGCAAGGAGCGCAAATAAAAAAAGTGAATCGAGCCAATACAGTCATCCACGTTTCAGACCCAGCGTATCCCACAAAAAACTGAAATCAAACGGTATGTCATTTGCCGCTTCTCCATGTTCAAAATCCTTCAACATCTTAATCACCTGCTCTTTTCCCGCAGCACTCCTGACTGCCTCACGCGGCGTTTTTCCGCCCAGCGCCGGCAGTGGCTCATCAGCCCAGTTTGCATAATGCTTTTGCTTGTATTCATGTGTGATTTTCTGCTGAATCCCTTCAGGCATTTCCTGACTGGCGGTCTGCAGTTTGCTGTCCTGTCCCAAAGCCGAAAGCGGATCACTGATTTCACGCGTCAGGAAAGAGACAGCATCACCGGCTACATCATTGAACCATTGTTTCTGCGTATCCGCAGCAATCATGCTGCGGGCAAATAACTCGATGCGATCCTTTCGCTCTGAGAT
>CAJXNE010000078.1 GCA_913056285.1 uncultured Zetaproteobacteria bacterium
GGCTACTAAATACATAATCTTTTTCAAATAGCAGGTGATCGCCTTGATCCGATAAAACACCTTCTTCAATTAATCTATTTCTAAACAATCTGGACCCATGCTTGTTAAATGCAGGGGCAACTTTCTTTGCTGCTTTTGATCCGGAAAAGACAACAAACCCATCGGTGACAGGTTGACCACATGCATCTGCTTCTCTCGCTGCCTTGATAAATACATTTTCTGTTTTCTTTGTACCTGGTTCATCCTGAATAATTTGATCGAACACCTTATGCCCAAGAGTATTGGTGATCATTTTTGCATTGAACAAAAACTCCTCCAGTTCCGCTTTATCCGCCTCAGATACGCGAGACTGTGTCGGGGTTGTTTTGTTGATTACCTCATATCGGTCAGCGGTAATAGCAATTTCATAAAACCTGTTTTCCAGATATTTAATCTTGGCCTTGTTCAGGGTTTCATCCTTTGAAAAGAACGCAATCACTTCATTCCAAAAGTCTTTCCCACCCAAATGCTGTTTCAATCGCTCAAACAGGTTTTCTGCCTCACCAATATATATCCTGGCTTTTTCATCCGGCGAATCGCTTTTGCCCAAAAGAAAATAGACACCGGTGGAAGCCAGATCACTTCTGTCCTTACTTTCGGATAGAAGTGTCCGGGGAATTTTATATGCCTTGCCCGACCAGTTCGAAAGTTCGCATGCCCACCGACCATTAGCCGTACCATCCATCAGAAACAACTCTATTTTTTTGGCAAACATGGCCACTCCTATACTGTCAAAACTCTATACCTTGCGTAGCAGATATCCCGGCTTCAAAGGCGTGTTTGATCATACGCATTTCAGTGACGGTATCGGCAACTTCGACCACCGCTTTCGGCGCGCCACGGCCAGTCAGAATCAGGTGCATCCAAGCCGGTTTCTCTTCGCGAATGAAAGTGGCGATTTCCTCGCCCGTCTAAGTAATCAAACGTTTATCGCTCGTTCGATTAGGAACATTCCAGCAGAGATGCAATCAGTTCAGAGGGGTCGGGGCCTTGGAAAGCTCCGGCAGGATTTCGAGATCCTTGCCACTTCGCATCAGGCATGGGCGGCTTGCGCCAGTGGAATTTTTGGGCGCTGTTTCTGCTCCGCATGCCACAAATCATAGGCCACCTGCATGTTCAACCACGATTCGGGCGTATTATCCAGCCAGGCGGCAAGGCGTAGCGCCATATCCGGGCTGATGCCAGCCTTGCCATTGATGATGCGGGAAAGCGTCACACGAGTCACGCCAAGTTGACCGGCTGCTTTGGTCACGCTCATACCAAGCTCCGGTAGCACATCTTCCCTTAATATTTCACCGGGATGCGGCGGATTGAACATTCTACTCATAGCAACCTCCTAATGATAATCCTGATAATCGACAAACACGGCATCCAAGCCCTCAAAAGTAAACGTCAGCCGCCAATTTCCATCCACCCAAACAGCCCAATAACCAGCCAAAGAGCCTTTCAGTGGATGCAGCTTCCACCCGGGGATATCCATATCTTCCGCCTGAACCGATGCATCCAGTCTTGCTAGTTGCCGACGTAATTTGGCGGCATGTTTTGCCTGAATTCCGGCCTTGCTTCCACTCAGGAAGAATTTCTCAATGCCTTTGTGGCGAAAACTTCGTATCACACGAGTGATTGTATAGTGTGAATATACACTTGTCAAACGCATGAAGGTGGAACTGCGAAATTTAATCCAGCAGAGATGCAATCAGTTCGGGGAATCCGGTAGATTGGGAAAGCACCGGCAGGATTTCTATATCTTCGCCTTTGGCCTGAGCGGTCATTTCATCCAAGCTCTTACCGTTAAATAGTAGCATCGGCTGGAGCTTGATGGGCGATACGCCATCCTCTCGCCAAAGATCGAGAACCGAGGCGACCGTGGGTTCGCCATGCAGTGCACCATGCGCCACCAGCGTGCAGCGGTTAATGCGTGCGTGCAGGGCGGCGTATAATGCCTCGAATCCGGCATAACGATATAGCCCGAACAGCACTTTGACCCTGCGAGTTTCCGCCGTCACACGATCATAAGCAAACTCGGCCATCGCATCGGCATGGGCCGCCAGCGACGGCAGCAATATCGCCCCGGATTTTTCGGCAAGTGCAGGCGCATCCACAGAACCATGTTGACCATGCCCGAGAAACAGCGGCAGCACCCTGGCCCCTTTGGGCAGGGTATCGTCGGACAAAAATGCCGCCCCCACCTCCTTGCCCAGCAGAACGGACACCTTCTCCGCCAGTTCCCGCACCTCGCAGGCATGCCGCGCATCACTCGATCCGTGCGCTAACAGAATATTCATATTACTTTTCCAGCACTTGCCAGTGGCCACCTCTGGCCGGGCCAATACGCTTCAGTTTTCCTGTTTCTCGCAGCTTCCTGATTGCACGCTCAACTGCACTTTCAGATTTATTCATTCGGCTGGCGAGTTCAGGTACGCTCAGGGTTGAGTCTTGTATCAACGCGGCCGGAATCATGTCCGGCGTTTTCCCTGAGAATTTCACCCGGAAACCCGAATCGTCATATCGCAACTCCGTTGCTGGCAAAACATATTCACTGCATGCCTTCACCATCACATCAACTCCACGCCCCCATGATTCAATCAAGCCGTAACCGTGTTCGCGTACACTTCCTGATAACCCAAGCTGTCCCTGAAAAAAGGAATGAGGAACTTATCTTGCAGGTGCAATTTATTCATGAGCGTTATCCCTTCCCTTTATTGCTTGTCACGTATTTTTGATTTGGGCTTTTCGGTTTATCTGGGATCGTCGCTAGAAGCTGCTCTGATTCAAGAAGCGGCTGTAAAATATTATAGAGGAAATAAGGGCGATGTTTTAATTTCAAATACTCCATCATCTCTTTTGTTGAGCGAGGTGCCTTGCAAAATATCAATAGTTTTTCAGCTTGTTCGGTAGCTTGTTCGGTAGCTTGTTCGGTAGCTTGTTCGGTAGCTTGTTCGGTAGCTCCATCAAACCCATCAGCATAAGGAATCACCAGGCGAATAAAGTTCGGCGTAAAATGATAAATCGTCTGTGGATAGTTAGCTAAAATGCGAGGGATGCCTGAACCCAATTGCTCAACCATATCCAAATCCCTGAACACTCGCATAAGCTCTTTATTTTGCGGCACAGAATAGCCCATAAAGAAATCGCTCTCGCTTAACCCTCGTGGGATACCACCTGCCGAAGTGATTTCCAACCGATCTAGGAATAGTTCAAATTTAGGAGGCACTTCATTGCTGTAATCGTTGTGGATAATGGCATTAATTACCGCTTCATGCAGGGCTTCCTGATTAAGAAGTTTACGCTCCAACCGCTTTTCATAGGTTATTTTCGCAAAGGTGCGGTTCTCAATTTTCAGCTTTTCCAGCACCGCTTTGGTGGCTTTAACGATGGAGCAATAACCATACTCCTCATTTTCAATCAACCTCACCCGATCTGTGCCAGCATACTTGGCAACCTTCATGGATAATCCATTGATGTCCGATAACAAATAAGCCGCATAGTTATACGCCCCATCTTCTGTGAGCAATTCAAGATTGCGTGCAAATTGTTCATTAAGTTTTAACGAGGTTTCACTGTAATAAATTTTAAGCTGTTCAAAGCTCAAGTCCTGCTTGCGAGATTTAATCGTTCCAATGGAATTTCGCACTCTGCGAGAAAACAAGTCCTCAATCATACGCTGCGGCATTGGCTCAGAAGCACTGCCCACACGGATAAAACAACCTTGTTCGGTCATGCCTTTTCGTTTCAGGTGATAAGGCTTTTCCAAACCACTGGCAACGGTGATTTTGATAACCTCTTTTCCATCAACCTGTTCCAGAACCACATCAAACAGCCCCATTGTGGAAGGGCTAATCTTGTCCCTAATGCGGTTCTTTATTTTAAGCTGGGTCTCATCACATTCAGACACACCGACCGCCACTCCAACTTTATCAACGCCAATATAAATCACACCACCATCACGGTAATTCAGGAATGCCACAACCTCCTTTTCAAGGTCATCGGTCAGTTCCTGTTTATATTCGATACGGTTGGATTCAGTTTTCATAGACTAATCATCCCCCAACGCATCAAATGTTTCGGTTTGTTTTTTGTGCCTTTGCTATCAAGCCAAACCCACACATCTTTAGCAAGGCTGAATTTATACACTAAGTTTCCTCCACCTCTTTAACTTTGTGATAGCATAGCGGAGATAATGAAATAGTAAATTCTTAGTCTTTTCAGGCCAGATACCGTGGTAACAGTAGTAAGTTTGGCTTTGTCACACCATCTTACTCAGCCTGGTTTACGCATATATCACTTGTCGGCTATATCGCCGACACAGCTCCCGAAACATGGACACCCTTCATCCACGGTGAATGAAATTATCTGAGCTCTCCAACGGCGTCGCCGAGCTGAAGGGAGCGCAGGGATATTGTTTCGCGGATTTTCATCAGTCTACTCACTGTCGAATGGTGTCCATATATGCTGTGCTCCGATATTGGAAGCATCATACCATTTCACAGATCAGAACTCGATGCCTTGCGTGGCAGTGATACCGGCTTCAAAGGCGTGTTTGATCATACGCATTTCGGTGACGGTATCAGCAACTTCGACCACCTCTTTCGGCGCGCCACGGCCAGTCAGAATCAGGTGCATCCAGGCTGGTTTTTCTTCGCGGATGAAGGCGGCAATCTCCTCTCCCGATATCCAGCCATAACTACTGCAATAATTGATCTCATCAAAGACAATCAGATCGAATTCGTGTGAACGTACCTTCGTCTTGCACAGGTCCCAGATTTCCCGACTGGTTTTGATATCCTGTTCCGGGTTCTTCGTATCCCAGGTAAAGCCATCGCCCAAGGCATGCCATTCGATATTGTCGAACTGTTTTGCGGCACGCTCTTCGCCGGTTTTCCATTTCCCCTTGATGAACTGAATCACACATACCTTCATGCCCCAGCCAGCAGCACGAAATGCCACTCCAAAAGCAGAGGATGACTTCCCCTTTCCCTCGCCGGTATGCACCAGCACAATCCCTTGCCGTTTATCGCGTGCTTTCATAATTCACCTCCCCGTAATCCGGTGCCCAAACCTTACCCTGTTTGATCAGCGGAGTATCAAATAATTGCGATAACTTTTCGATCGTCAGCATTTCATCAGCTGTTCCAATTTCAGCGCCTCCGCTGCCGTCAAGCAGGGCCACCTGCCTGGCAATGGCTGCCGCCTGTTGCAAGTCGTGGAGTACAGTCACGATAGCGCGACCATTTGCGGCCTGTTCTTTCATCATGTTCAAACAGCGTGTCTGATGTTTGAGATCAAGGTGCGTCGTGGGCTCATCGAGCAACCAGATGGGTGCATCACGCAAGATCAGCGCTGCCAGTTCGACACGCTGGCGCTCGCCACTGGAAAGCTCGCCTAAAACGCGATTCAGCAGTGGAACAATATCCATGCGCTCAGCAGCGCTTTCGATATCGCCATGCTGATCAGCGAGTTGTAAACGTTGATGCACGGTTAAACCGAATTCAGTGGGTGGCAATTCCCCCTGCCATGCGATCTGACTGGCCAACTCCACCCTGCTGAAACTGTTTACGGGCGTATCATGCAATAACAGTGTGCCACCTGCCGGAATAAGTCCAGCCAGTGCCAGTAGTAAGCTGGATTTTCCTGCACCATTGGTACCGAGGATCACGGTGATTTCTCCGGGTCTTATTGCAAAACTGACATCATTCAGAATCTGTTTGCTGCCGCGCTGCAGGCTCAGTTGCGATATTTGCATCAAGGGATTCATTCAGGTGCGCCTGACCAGTAAAAACAGAAACACCGGCACGCCAATAATCGCGGTCAGCACCCCGACCGGCAGTTCGGATGGAGCAATGACGGTGCGTGCTGCGGTGTCCGCCAGCATCAATAGCAAGCCGCCGCCAATGGCCGAAGCCGGCAACACGGCCTTGTGCAAAGAGCCGAACAGCATGCGCATCAAATGCGGCACCACCAGGCCGACAAAGCCGATCGTACCAGCCGCCGTGACAGCAATGGCCGTGACCACTGAGGCCAGCAGCAGCAGTCGCTGCCGCAATTGTTTCACCTCCACGCCCAACGCCTCGGCATGCCGCTCGCCCAGCAGCAACAGATCGAGTGATCGGGAGAGCATCATCCCGCACAGCACTGCAACACCCCATGCTGCGAGCAAAAAAGGAACGGGAATATCAGAATGAGAGAGATCACCCATCATCCATGAGAAGGCGCGATAAAGCCCCTGTTCAGGCAACAGCGCCAGCAGCAGCGCCAGCAGTGCAGCCCAGAATGCAGCCAGCACGACACCGGCCAGCAACATGCGCCCCGGTCCCAGACGCGCAAAAATCATGACAACAGTGATCCCGATCCAGGCGCCGATGAAGGCTCCAACACTCATCACCCAGGCCGATTCCGGAACAAACATCAGGCCTGTTACCGCTCCTACAGATGCGGAACCCGCCACCCCCAGCACATAGGGTTCGGCCAGCGGATTGCCCAATAACACTTGAAACCACGCCCCGGCCAAAGCCAGCAGCCCGCCCACGGCAAAGGCGATCAGTAGCCGGGGCAATCGCAGATCCCAAAGAATCACAGCATCCTGCCCACCGGCATCAAACGGATTGATCCACTGCTCACCTGCCGCAAGCGCAACCAACAGGCAGAGTGCAATGAGCAGACACAGGATTACGCCACGCAGCATCATGTCAGCAACAGCAGAATAAGTGCGCGCCAAGAGTTATCGCTGCAATCATCGCTCCCCTCCGACTTGCCCACGCTCGATCAGCCTAGCCGCCATGATCCGTGCATACGAAGGATTCATTTCACCACCTTTGCAACCCGCTTCAGCCAGACAAGTGCTCCGGGTGTGTCAGCCCACAGGTCGCAGGCGCATTCGCGATAATGCCATGCCTCATCCTCTCCTCCGACCGTGATATAGCCGGGGTGGAAACTTTTCGGCTCTTTCATGCGTTTGTGTTGCAGTGCTCCGGGAATCCGCGGCGAACACTCAATGGCTTCGATCAACCGTTTGTTGGCTGCATGCTCTTTGCCCAGCCGGAACAGGGCCAGCGCATGACCAAAGTTGATGCTGACATCGATGTCTTCCGGATAGTGCTCACACAACGCCACGACATCCTCGTTGCGCCCCAGTTGCAAATAGGCATTCACAACCTCGCTGCGCATGCCCTCATTATCGTTCGGATTCAGCCGCAACGACCACTCCATCATTTCCAGAGCTGTCTGTTGATCATCCATTTGCACCATGCTAGCAATCATAAAACCCAGCATCCGCAGCGCAGGACGATTTTGTATAAAGCCCCATTCTAACGGAGCCTTCGGCTGCTCGGGCAGCAGACGTTTGACCTGAAACATGCTCAGCATGAGCAACGGCTCGAAGGTGAGCATGGGGTTGGGCGTATCGAGTTCGCGCACCATCTGAATCAGATCATCCAGCACATTGCAGCTACCGGCCAATTCCGGATGTGCTTCAAGTTCTGCCAGCCATTTATCGGGCTTTTCCCATGGATCATCGCAATACATGAGCAATTTCAGCCAGTCGCGTTCAAGGATCGCAGCGCGTTTGTTTTTGGGCTCGATGATGCTGGCATCATCATAAACCTGTATTCTGTTTAATAACGGCGGCGGTGACTGGCAGGCGCTCTTGAGCCAGGCGATCAAGCGTGCTGCACCGGGCGTATCATGTTCAATCAGATTGCCCATAGCTGTCGGCGTATCCGAAACCATCTCTTTAATCATAGCAATTAACTCATCAAGCTCACCATCGCGATTCATTTTACCCAGTCGCTTGATCCAGTATGCGCCACGCTGCTGCATCTGATCAGTTTTGCCCTGCTGCATCAACAGCAGGATCTCCAGATGACTCAATGCCGGATCATTCGGATTGATGCGTTGTGCTTTTTTGAAGCAGGCCCAGGCTTCATCATCCTTGCCCTGATCACTGAGAATGGTGCATTGCCGGTGCAACGCCGCCGTTTGCAGCACCTTGACCGGATGATTCATCATCCTTTTGATCAACGCGCTCTTCTTGCGCGGTTTATCCAACGCTGAACATATCTCAAACATTGCATCAAGCGCCATCTCATCACGGTGGGTGAGCTTGGCATCAGGCTGCTTAAAGATCGGATCCAGCAGCAATAGGGCCCGCTTGGCCATAGCCTCATCTTCTTTAGCCCATTCACCGGCAATGAATGCCAGCAGATCATGTGAAAAATGGAGATATGCCTGTTTCAGTTCGGCCTGCGTGATCTGCTCCAACAAAAGGCCGGTGAGCATTTCAGTGGCGATGAGCGGCAAGCCACCCGCATCGAGGCGGGCGCAGCACTGCTTATATTTCCTGCCCGATCCGCAGAAGCATGGATCATTACGCTTCGGCAATGGCAACGGCTGCGGGCGATAATTGTTTGATGGCAGCGGCGTACCATTCCATATTTGAATGGCGAACAGCCGTGCAAGACAGCGCAACTCATCCTTGCCCTCGGTATCCAGGTATCGGAAGAATTCAAAAAAATCATCCGTGGCCAGTTTGGTATAGAGGTTGATGAACTTCTCGGCATCAGGTTCCGTGTTGATCACAAACTGCACGCTCTGCCGCAACATCTCCTCGAACGCCTCGAACGCTTCCCCGGAATCGGCTTCTACAGGCTCATCAAACATGGATATTCACCTCCATAAACTCAGTTATCTCTATTTGCATATCATTCACAGTTTTTTCTCATTCATCGCTTTCATCAGATTGCGTTTAGGCCTGTGGCGTTTACGAATTTCCTGCACCCAGTATTCAAATGCACTTTCCTTATCAGCTTGTCTCATCCACTGACCAATCGTAAGCATCATCTGCACAGCTTCGGCATAAGCCCCGTTATTTTTTCGGTTGATAACCGGTTCGACCAGCCGTTGCCAGCAGAAGGTCGCTTGCAATGGCTCACTATCACCCAGTTTTTCACCCAGTCGCTTCCATAAATCAGCGCTACAATCACCCTCATTAGCCTCCAGCCAGGCAGATTCAATCTCATTCTCATGCAAAAATATCTGCACCAGCAGTGAATGATCAGGCTTATACCAACGCGTAACACCTCTCTTTTTATCCTCACTGATCTGATGACGGATATG
>CAJXNE010000079.1 GCA_913056285.1 uncultured Zetaproteobacteria bacterium
ACCTGTCGCCATCATGAACCTCGACATCGCAGACAAACACATCCAGACCGGCCTCATACAGGTCATCAATGGCTGATAAATCGGATGGTGCTACGGTTTCCAGTGCAATTTGCCGATGCCCCAAATGTTTGCGTAGCAAGGCAATCACGGGCACCAGTTTTCTTAAGCCGACATCATTCGATGGCGAATAACCGTTATACAGATATACCGTATCGACTTCGCGCTCGACCAATGCCGCCCGCACCGTCTCCACCAGTTCCAGCGGATCACGCAACGGCGGTTCTGCTGCATTCATCATCGAATCATACTGACAATACTGGCAGGCCTGATCGGACTTGTTGAAGAAACCGCACCCCAGAAACGGATGCAAGATCAGCAGTCGGTCATGCAAGGCGCTAAAGCTGCCCATTCGGGCACCGCTGCGCGTTGTTTTCTGATAAAACGCAGGCGCTGGCAGCAGTGTGACTTCGGAAACCTCGCCGGCACAATGCAGTTCACAGCCGCCGTCACTGCGCTGCTGCAGCTTGAACGTACTCTGTTCGGTATAGGGCTGCCCGACCGGCACCGTACACATCTGGCCGGTTGGCAAGCGGATATCCACTACCGTTTCGATCGCATTGGCCTGGGCCACCCATTTCGATGCCTGTTTCAGCCCATCCGGCAATGCCACACCACGGCTGACCAGAGATAGCTTGGTACGCCCCGGATTGGCAAACGGATGCAGGTCAGTGCTGAGAATCATCTGGATGCCGAACGATGCTCAGATAGCAGAAATCTTCTCAACCCGGATCTTCCACTGGGTGTCAGAAATTTTTTCTTTCAGATGCACAGTCTGCCCCTGTTCTTCAAGCGATAACGGCACATTTTCAATCGGCGCACCGTCATCCAGAATCACCTCCAGCTGCGCACCAATCGGCAGCATGGACAGTTTGATTTTGGTTTTAACAAAATTCATCGGACAAGCCACACCGGAGAGATCCAGCAGGACAACATCATCGGATGCTGGTTCCGGCGCGATATCGGCCCCTTCGGACTCAACAGTTTCCGGCACTGCTGCAAAACGCTTCCCTGCCAGTTTCAGCCAGTCGGACTGCACATTGCGCAAGCTTGTTACACCCGCCGCAGGATCAGCCAGATCAATACCCATCAGCGCCGATTGCACCGCCTGAAAACCGGACATCAATTCGCTATCGGCAGCCGCATTCACGGCCAGCAAACCAAACACCTGCGCATCCTCTTCCGGTGCTTCACCGAACGGCACCAGAAATGCCCGCGCAGTCGAAATGGCAGAGCGCCGCAGCGCTGTCAGCGCCTCAGCCCAGAACATCGCATCGATATGAGCGCGCGCAATCAGGAATTCATATTCCGCTTCAGAAATCAACGCATCGGACATGGACAGCACCGCACCGGCACACTCGCCCTTCTTGTTGCCCTTGGTATTGAATGCCTCGTTCTCGCTCCAGTCGTAAATCAGGCCATCCACCTCGCCTTCATCAGCCTTGAACGGTGCCAGAATGGCAGCAATACCATCCTTACCCAGACGCGTGGCCCAATCATGCACAGACTCTTCGCCCTCGCGCCCGTCCTTATAGGCATTGAGCACAGTAATGCCCGCTTCCGGCGCATATTTGGCCGGCACCGGATCAGTAGCAAAAGCCAACGGTGAACCGGCCACGCCGGAACCGCCAAGATGCAGTTGATAATGGGGGACAGCCTGACCGGCGACTTTCTTGGCCATGCCATGGAATCCCAGATCCGCGATATGGTGGCGAGCACAGGAGTGCTGGCAGCCCGATGCCTTGACCGTAATCCCGGCCAGCGCCGGATCCGTTTTAAAATCCGCCATCAATGGTTGCAGGGCAGCTGCCAGACCACGGCTGGACGTAATGCCCAAACGGCAGGTTTCTGTACCCGGACAAGCTACGATATCAGCAATGGCGCGAGCATGTTCGGTGGACAGGCCTGCATCATTCAACACCTTCAGCGCTGCATCCACTTTGTCTGCATCCACATTGGTAATCACGACACCCTGCTCTGTGGTTACACGCAGCGTATCAACGCCTGCAGCGCGCGCGGCATCGGCCACTGCATGGCACTGGGCCGGCGTCATATCGCCACGGAACAAATTCAACAAAATCGCTTTCTGGCCATTGTGCTGATCCACCACACCGGATTCGGACACCGGCAGTTTCCCGGTCGGCGTGCGCCAGTTGGCATCTTCACAACCGCTATCATCGGCATGGGTCGACGCAATTACGGCGCGCTGTTTTTTGTATTCTTCAACAAAACCTTCTGCACCCAGCTTCTGCGCCACATATTTCAGGCGGGCACGCGCACGGCGTTTGCGATCAGAGTATTTGAAATGCATGCGCATCAGCGCTTCGCCGACCAGCAGGATATCGGACTCCGGCACGAAATCTTCCAGCAGCAACGCTCCCATCGGCTGCGATGATAAGCCGCCTGCCGCCCACACCTGGAAACCGTTCACACCATCCTTTTCAGTGGCGATAAAACCAATATCGTGCATACCACCCAGGCCACAATCGGTAGCGCAACCGGAAAAATTGACCTTAAACTTGCGCGGGAACTGTTGGGCAAGCGGATGGCGCAGGAAATATTCGGCAAAGCGGCGCGCATGCACGCTGACATCGGCATGTTCGGCAGGACAAGAGCCGGACAGAAAACAGGAGGATACATTGCGCACGGTATTGCCGCAGGCCTCACGCGTGGTCAGACCTGCTGCATCGAGTCGGCGTAGAAAGGACACAACGTCGTCCAGCGCCACAAAATTAGCCTGAATATCCTGACGGGTGGTGACATGCGCGAGTTTCTCGGGCGCTTGGCTCAACGTGCCATCGGTCGGCAACTGGCCGGTATAATCGGCCGCGCAATCGCCAATCACATCAAGCTGATCCGGCGTGATATTGCCACCCGGCAATTTCACACGCACCATCTGCACCCCTTCCTGCCGCTGGCCATAGACGCCCATCTGCAAACGAAACGGCGTAAAGCGTTCTTCGGACATCGTACCGGCTCGAAATGCCTTGAGACCGGCCTCGAATTCATCCACATCGGATGTATGTGCAAAATCAAATTCTGTCATTTTAACCTCTATTCACCACAGAGGACACAGCGGACACAGAGGAAAACCTTTTGTGATTTTTCTGCACCACCAAATCCCGGTAGTTAAATCTTTAATCGTTGCAGTTTAATCGTTGCAGTTTAATCGTTGAAATCTGGCGACTCTTGATAAAAACAAGTAGCTGCCCAGATTGCTTCTGCTTTTTTCGAGGGCAAGGAAAAAACACGGAGCTTACGACTGTAAGTGAGTATTTTTGACGCCGCCATCGGGAAAAACAGGAGTGAGCCGGGTAGCTACGACTCGCCGAACTTTAGTTCGCAGGCTTGCTCGTAGGTCACCAGATCGGTGATGGTCGGGTTTTCACCGCATAACGGGCAAGCCGGATCTTTGTTTAATTTCAACTTCTTCCATTCCATGCGAAGCGCATCGAAAACCATCAGTTTACCGGCCAGCGAATCGCCGATACCGAGCAGTTCCTTGACTGCTTCCACGGCCTGAATCGTGCCCACGGCACCGGCCAGTGCGCCCAGAATACCCGCCTCAGAGCAAGATGGCACCAGTCCAGCCGGTGGTGGTTCGGGATAGAGGCAGCGATAGCATGGCGCACCCTTCTCCTGATGCGGCTTAAAGGTGGCAACCTGCCCCTCAAAGCGGAACATGGCGCCGGAAATCAGCGGTTTCTTCTCAAAATAGCATGCATCATTGACCAGGAATCGCGTGGGGAAATTATCGCAACCGTCAATAATCAAATCGTAATCACGGATAATTTCGCGCACATTCTCTTCAGTGATGAAGTAGTTATAGGTATTCACCTTCACATCAGGATTGAGCGACTGCATGGTCTCACGCGCACTCTCCACCTTGGGCATGCCAACGCGATCCTCATTATGAATAATCTGGCGTTGCAGATTGGATGAATCCACCACATCTGCATCGGCGATGCCGATCGTACCGACGCCGGCTGCAGCCAGATAATAAGCTACCGGCGAACCTAAGCCGCCAGCGCCAATCATAAATACTTTGGACTCCAGCAGCTTGGACTGCCCTTCCGCGCCCACTTCCGGCAAAATAATATGCCGCGAATAGCGCTCGATCTGTTCTTCTGTAAAATCAATCATGAACTTATCAACCTCTTTTTTTCACCACGCATACACAACAATGCAAAAGGAAACCAAGCTTAAAAGAATGTCTTTCTACCTCTGTCTCTTTGTGGTTAAAAACTATACTTCTATGCCCTTAAACAGATCCGTTGACATATAACGTTCCGCCATGGAGGGCAGAATCACGACAATGCGTTTCCCCTTCATCTCAGAACGCGCAGCAACTTTAAGCGCCGCTGCAACGGCTGCGCCGGAGGAAATGCCGCCGGGAATACCTTCTTCATTAGACAATCGACGGGCCATTTCAAAGGCTTCGTCGTTGGTCACTTTGACCGCACCATCAAGAATATCGACATTCAGGTTCTTCGGAATAAATCCCGCGCCGATGCCCTGAATCTTGTGCGGGCCGGGCGCTTCACCGGAAATGACCGGAGAGTCGGCAGGCTCGACTGCAAATGCCTTGCACTCCGGATTGCGCTGTTTGAGTACTTCTGAAGTACCGGTAATGGTACCACCAGTCCCCACGCCTGCGACAACCGCATCCACTTTGCCATCGCAATCACTCCAGATTTCCTGTGCTGTGGTTTGACGGTGAATTTCCGGATTGGCCGGATTTTCAAACTGCTGCGGCATCACTGCCCCTTCAGTCGCTGCGACAATCTCTTCAGCTTGCGCAATTGCACCCTTCATACCTTTTTCAGCCGGCGTCAGTACCAGTTCTGCTCCGAGCAATTTCAACAGCTTGCGCCGCTCCAGACTCATCGATTCGGGCATGGTAAGGATACAACGATAGCCTTTGGCACGGGCCACAAAAGCCAATGCGATACCCGTATTTCCGGATGTCGGCTCCACTATCACACCACCGGCTTGCAGCGAACCATCAGCCTCGGCCGCTTCGATCATGGCCTTGCCGATACGATCTTTCACTGAATTCAGCGGATTATAAAACTCGCACTTGGCAATGATTTCGGCATCGATATCCGCGCCAATCCGATTCAACCGGATCAACGGCGTATTGCCGACCGTTTCTGCTGCATTATTATATATCGCCATATCTAACTCCTGTTACAACAACCTTTATCACCACAGAGGCACAAAGGAAAACCGTCTAAATGTTTACTTTGCGTCTTCGTGCCTTTGTGGTTGAGCCTCAGCCTTCGATCACGTCCTGTTCAATCGGAGCCACTTTTACGCCCTGCTCGGCCAGCCATTCTGTTGCCGACTCGACCACAGCATCCTCGCCGTCGATTTCCAGACCGACCAGACCCATATGATCTTTCACTTCGGCGGTGCGGATATTGGTCACCACATCGAATTCTTTGGCCAGTTTCCAGATTAATGGCTCGCGCACAGTCGACTCATCAAACGTCAGATAGACGCGCAACCGCATTTAGCAGCCTCCGGCGATGGCTGGCACGATGGAAACCTCATCGCCATCTTTCAATGCTGTGCCACGACCGTCCATAAAGCGCACATCTTCATCATTCACATAGACATTCACGAAGCGACGGATTTCGCCGGCTTCGTCGCACAGACGCTCTTTCAAGCCGGGGTGCGCCGCTTCCAGATTTTCAATCACTTCACCGATATTCGCGCCTTCAATCGCGACTTCATCAGCACCGCCGGTCAATTTACGCAGCGGGGTTGGGATACGTACAGATACACTCATTTGTTTCTCCTTTCATTTTCTATCTTATCTTCAAATACTATTTCATCTCGATTCATCACTTCATCGTAGCCGTTCAGATTGCCTGACTGATGTTCGCTAGCAAGGCAAAAGCGCGCAGCTTGCTCCTGCAAGCGAGCACTTTTAACGCCGCCAGCGGGCGACAGGCAGGTGATATGAATGGCTACGCAGCAGCTTCAAAACCATCGGCTTCAGCCAAGGCATCAAAATCCTTCAGGCTGGCATCGATGATGCGCGGTTTAGTAATCGCATCAACGACGGCTTCCTGAGTCTTCAAGCCATTACCGGTAATGCAGAGCACAATGGATTCATCGCGCGGCAGCTTACCGGATTCAATCATCTTTTTAGCACAACCCAGTGTAACACCGCCAGCCGTTTCAGCAAAGATACCTTCGGTTTCGGCCAGCAGTTTCATGGCATCCACCACTTCCTCATCCGAAATATCTTCCGCCCAGCCGTCGGTTTCGTTGATTACGCGATTGGCATAATAACCATCTGCCGGATTACCAATCGCCAGCGATTTGGCGATGGTATCAGCAATCACCGGATGAATCAGATCCGTACCATCTTTCACCGACTTGGCGATCGGCGAACAACCGGTCGCCTGCGCGCCATACATGGCCGTACCGTTATCCTCGATAAGACCCAGCTGGATAAACTCTTTGATGGATTTATGAATCTTGGTACACAGCGAGCCCGATGCCATCGGCACCACGATATGTTTGGGCGCTTTCCAGCCCAGCTGTTCCATCACTTCATAACCGAGCGATTTGGAGCCTTCAGCGTAAAACGGACGTACATTCACATTCACAAAGGCCCAGCCATACTTGCCGGCCACTTCCGAACAGAGGCGATTTACATCATCATATTTGCCTTTGATGCCGATAATGCGCGTCCCGAAAATACCCGCACCGAGCACCTTGCCCTGCTCCAGATCGTGCGGAATAAACACATAGGACTCCAGCCCCGCAGCTGCCGCATTGGCCGCTACCGAACCGGCCAGATTACCGGTCGAAGCACAGGCCACTGTCTTGAATCCAAACTCGACTGCCTTGGAGAGCGCTACAGATACGACGCGATCCTTGAATGAGAGTGTCGGATAGCAGACCGAATCATTCTTGATATAGAGCTCGGATACGCCCAGCGCCTTTTCCAGATTTTTCGCACGCACCAGCGGCGTAAATCCGTTCTGGGCTCCGACCGTCGGCTCGCCATCAATCGGCAGCAGCTCTTTATAGCGCCACATGGTCTGCGGTCGCGACTCAATCAGTTCACGGGTAAAATAGCCGTCCAGTTTTTCGTAATCATAGACCACTTCCAGCGGCCCGAAACAGAACTCGCAAACATGGGTGGGCTGGATATCGTATTCCTGACCGCACTCTCTACATTTCAATGCACGAACAATGTTCATGTACTTCATCTCCATTATCGACCCGCCAGAAACAAAAAAACCTCCGCGATTGGCGAAGGTTGTATCAAGAGAATGCACGTGTGCATCAAACGATCAACCCGCATCATCGCTCCCTCGAGGTTCCCCTCTCAGGCAGGCATTGGCACCATTCTCCTCCGATGTTTGTTTTAATTAAAACAGGACATCTTCGGCCGGTTGCCGCAGTATCATAGGGCCTGCACCCTCCACCGCTCTGGATAAGCCGGATTTAATATGTAGCGGCGAATTATCGGGTGGTTTTCACAAAACGCAAGTCATTAAATCGACGACCCTCGTGACTGATTTCATGCCGCGAATCAAAACACCATTTGAATGAACCGCTACCAAGGCTGAAATTGCAGGCATGAAGCGGAACTTGAGAAGAGAAGCTTGCGTGATTAAATATATTGGTATGGAGTGTAACCGCATTATTAGGGTGTATTTCAAAGAATAACTGGCATTTGGGGAGATATGTTCGAACAGACGTTTAAAAACATCGATAACGTCCTGCATAAAGATGCGGGCTCAGATAGTGAACTGGATTATATCGGGCAGACATCATGGGTGATGTTTCTGCGGTATCTGGATGAGTTGGAGCAGGACAAGGCTGATGAGGCGGAGCTTCAGGGGCAAGAGTATCAGTATATCCTTGCTGATGAATATCAATGGTCCAACTGGGCAATGCCCAAGGGTGCTGACGGCAAGCTGGATCATCATGTTGCCATGACCGGCCCAGACCTGATTGACTTTGTAGATCATAAACTCTGGCCCTATCTGGCCGCTTTCAAGCACTCAGCCGATCATCCTCAAACCATTGAATACAAGATTGGAGAAATCTTCTCCGAGCTGAAAAATAAGGTGCAGTCCGGCTACAGCCTGCGTGATATTCTGGAATACGCTGATGCGCTTCCGTTCCGCGCCAGTAAGGATAAACACGAACTCAGCCATCTCTATGAGACCAAAATTAAGAATATGGGCAATGCAGGTCGTAATGGCGGCCAGTATTACACCCCGCGCCCACTGATTCGGGCGATGATTGAAGTAATCGATCCACAGATTGGCGAAAAGGTTTATTATGGTGCAGCAGGCTCATGCGGCTTTTTGTGTGAAGCTTATGAATACATGGCCAAACGCATGGAGAAGAGCACCGCCAATCTCAAAACGATTCAGGAAGATACGTTCTACGGCAAAGAGAAAAAGAACCTCGCTTATGTGATCGGTATTATGAACATGATTCTACACGGTATCGAAGCGCCGAATCTGATTCGTACCAACACCCTTGGCGAAAACATCCGCGATATTCAGGAGAAGGATCGCTATCACGTGATTCTGGCAAACCCGCCGTTCGGTGGTGGTGAACATAAAGAGGTGCAACAGAACTTTCCGATCAAGACTGGTGAGACAGCGTTCCTCTTTCTGCAGCATTTCATCAAGTCTCTCAAGACTGGTGGCCGTGCAGCGGTAGTCATTAAAAACACTTTCTTGAGCAACACCGATAATGCCTCTGTCAGCCTGCGTAAACACCTGCTGGACGCTTGTAACCTGCACACCGTACTCGATATGCCGAGTGGCACATTCTTAGGCGCTGGCGTGAAGACGGTAGTGCTCTTTTTCCAGAAAGGTGAACCAACGAAGAATACGTGGTATTACCAGCTTAATCCTGGTCGCAACATGGGCAAAACCAATCCGCTCAATGATAAAGATATGGCGGAGTTTATAGAGCTTCAGAAAACCA
>CAJXNE010000080.1 GCA_913056285.1 uncultured Zetaproteobacteria bacterium
GCGGGAATTGAACCCGCGACCTCATCCTTACCAAGGATGTGCTCTACCCCTGAGCTACCTGGGCCAAACTCCAACGCCAATGAGGCGAATGGAGCGGGTGGCGGGAATCGAACCCGCGTCATCAGCTTGGAAGGCTGAGGTGCTACCATTGTACCACACCCGCGTGTCCGAAGAAGCTCAGGGAAACTTCTTCCGCAACTGGTGGAGAGGGTTGGATTCGAACCAACGTAGGCTGAGCCAGCAGATTTACAGTCTGCCCCCTTTAGCCACTCGGGAACCTCTCCGTTACGCCCTCTCACAGGCATGACCCATAAGGTCAGCCCAAAAGGGCGCGCGATACTGCATCTTTGCTGTGCACTGTCAAGAAACACATCAAAAACGACTTAAATGGAGCCGGCAACAGGAGTCGAACCCGTGACATCCTCATTACAAGTGAGGTGCTCTACCAACTGAGCTATGCCGGCAAGGGTGGCGCATCATACCGAGCAAGCAACTGAACTCAAGCACGAATTGAAAATGTTAGTTTTATTGCCGAGATGACATGTTTAAATTGGAAATCCCCGGTCTATAACTGCCCTTTTCCTACAAATCACACTTCAGCGAGATTTGTGGGTAAAGGGCAGTCCTGGCATGCAGTTTTGAGCGGTTACCTCTCTTCCAGATACGCCAGCACCGGTGGTGGGACTAATGCTGACACATCACCGCCCATGCCGGATATTTCACGGATAAAGCGTGAAGAAACAAAGGTATAATCTTCCCTGGCCATAACAAAGGCTGTTTCAATCTCTGCATCCAGACGGCGATTCATGGTGGCCATTTGAAACTCATACTCAAAATCGGAGGCCGCACGCAAGCCACGTAATATCGCGTGCGCCTGATATTGATGCGCCAGATCAACCAACAATCCGGAAAACCGTGCGATTTCCACCTGGGGCTCAGCCTCGAATGTCTCACGCACCATATTTACGCGAGTTTCCGCATCAAACATCGGCCCTTTGTTTGGATTATCAGCCACTCCGATCACAATACGATCGAATAATTTCAGACCACGCGTAACCACATCTACATGGCCCAGTGTAATCGGGTCAAATGTACCGGGATAAATAGCTGTGCGGTTCATTGAGCCTCCATGATGCAAATGAGCAAATCAACCATGCCACAGACCATGTTCACTGACAATTCCGCTCAGGTTGGCATTGGGGGTCACATCAAAAGCGGGGTTGTTGGCCGACACACCCGATGCTGCAATACGAATTTCCTGAATATCCCCGACTTCCCCTATACCATCCATATATAATACCTCCTTGTCGTCACGCTGTTCAATCGGAATGTCCCTACCTCTCGGACATGCTGGATCAAAAGTTGAGCTTGGCGCTGCTACATACATGGGTACGCCATGTTCTCTGGCTGCCAACGACAAAGCATAAGTACCAATTTTATTGGCCACATCACCGTTAGCCGCAATACGATCTGCTCCCACAACGATTGCATCCACTTTGCCCAGTGCCATCATCCATGCCGCAGCGCCATCGGCCTGAATTTGGCAATCAATGCCCTCTTGATTCAACTCCCATGCAGTCAGACGTGCCCCCTGCAGTCTGGGCCGCGTTTCATCCACCCATACACTTGGCTTTTCTCCAGCCGCAGCCAAATGATAAATACCCGCAGTCGCCGTGCCCCAATCCACCGCCGCCAGCCAGCCAGCATTGCAGTGAGTGAGAATTCTTCGCTGACCGACTGAAATCAACTCTGCCATGGTGGCTCCAATGCGTCGATTTGCTGCCACCTCTGCATCCGCATAATTTTGAGCACATTCAATCATCTGATTCGCCGTTGGTGATGTTTCGGCACAAGCAAGCATCGCATTACAGGCATGGAACAAATTCACTGCAGTCGGACGTGTTGCCCGAAATCTGGTTAGCCAGTGATCAAAAAAATGCATGGCATCCACTCTCCATGCCAGCGCTAAACCATACGCTGCCGCCGCACCTATACTCGGCGCACCACGCACCTGCATCGTCTCAATTGATAGCGCAACATCTTCCGGGGACACACTGACGACCTGTTCAAACCGATGCGGTAATAAGCGCTGCTCAATCCATTGAACGCCTGCTGATTCAACATGCCAGTTCACTGCTCTAAAATGACGTCCATTCACCCGCATTCGTCACCTCACCACCTCGATGATTAAACATAAATATTTGTTTATAAAGAATAAATTAACCTCTAAGCTTTCGAAGGACGCCATCCAGCTCCGCCGCTTGTGTATAAAAAATACGCATTTCGCCTGAACCATTCCTTTTGCACACAAGCTCCACAGGCAATCCAAGCTTTCGGGTCAATTCATCCTGTAGCGCCATCACATCTGCATCCACTTCTTTTGCCTTTGTTGCTGTCGGCTCTTTGGCAGCTTTTTTTGCCTCTTTTTCCATTTGCCGAGCACTCCAGCCCTTCTCAACACATTGGCGCGACAGTTTCTCTGCGATAGGTGCTGGTAAACCCACCAGAGGCCGGGCCTGCCCCATATTTAGTTCCCTTTTTTCAATCATTGTTTTTATTGTATCAGGGAGCTGAAGCAAACGGATAAGGTTACTGACCTGAACTCGTGAAACACCGATCTTTTCTGCCACCTGTTGTTGGGTACAGCCAAACTCGTCTATCATTCGACTGTAAGCGCGACCGGACTCAATCGCTGTTAAATCATCACGCTGTTCATTCTCAATAATAGCCAGTTCCAGCGCCTGTAAATCATTAACACTCCGAATCACCGCCGGAATTTCTGATAGCCCGGCAGCCTGCGATGCACGCCAACGCCGCTCTCCGGCAATCAATTCGTAACCATCGCCTTGTGGCCGCAGCAGAATCGGCATCAACACACCTTCGCTACGAATGGACTCAGTCAATGCTTGCAGTTCATTGTCAGAAAAGTTGCTTCTTGGTTGATAGCTATTGGGCTTTATTTTGGAAATCGGTATGTTCGTAGTCTGCCGCATCACTTCCGGTGTCGGAGTATCCCCCAGCAAAGCATTCAGCCCACGTCCTAACCCACGATTTTTTACGACTGCCATTATTCCCCCCCTTACAGGCTTTGCGCCAGCTTCAAACCTTTCTGCGATGCATAAATTCTTTAGCTACAGCTAAATATGCCTGCGCCCCTTTTGATCGCACATCATGATACATGACAGGGACGCCATAGCTTGGCGCTTCAGACAAACGCACATTCCTCGGAATTATTTCTTCAAACACCTGTGACCCAAAGTATGCCCTCACATCCCTTTCCACCAAGGTAGACAACTTGTTACGCCGGTCAACCATCGTTAACAAAATGCCCTCCATGCTTAACTCAGCATTCAAGGCCTGTCGAATGCGACGAATCGAGTCCATCAGTTGCGTCAATCCTT
Organism: uncultured Zetaproteobacteria bacterium; assembly: GCA_913056285.1. Taxonomy (GTDB): domain Bacteria; phylum Pseudomonadota; class Zetaproteobacteria; order Mariprofundales; family Mariprofundaceae; genus Mariprofundus. The sequence goes on from CAJXNE010000080.1 coordinate 3,402, forward strand.
CCATAGCATAAAATTCTGTTTGCAAAGTAACTAAAACCTGATCTGATGCCGTCAATGCATTTACCGTCAGTAAGCTTAATGCAGGGGGACAGTCGATAAATACATAGTCAAAACTCTGGCCAGTATAACTTGCAAAGGCCTGATGCATACGTAGCTCTCGCCCCATTTCCGTCACCAGTTCTACTTCCGCACCAGCCAAATCCATGCTGGCAGGAAGCAAGGATAATCGCTCACAATCTGTATCAATAATACTATCCGCTAATACGCTCTCTCCCATCAACACATCATAGGTACCTGATGTTACCTGGTTCTGATCCACACCAAGACCGGATGTAGAGTTGCCCTGAGGGTCCAGATCTATCAACAACACACGCTGATCCAATGCTGCCAATGATGCTGCCAAATTAATACTTGTCGTTGTTTTACCAACCCCTCCCTTTTGGTTAGCTATCGCAATCACGGGACCCAATCCCTGATGTTTCACGTGAAACCTCCTATGGTTGAACTAACATTTAAACTGATAGCAACGGATAATTTGAGTGTTTTCATCCACGTTACCTATATCAATCGCATACTCACCTGAATCGATCCAACCCTCAACAGCGACCGCCCTGCGAGACCTGGGTACCGGTAAAATTGCAATCGCTCCAGGATTCACGTGCCTGCTACACATCTTCAGCAACTGCCGCTCATCAGCAACCGCTCTGGCTACGCATATATCCACCCCTAGTGAAGGCAGCGAATCGATATCTTGATCATAAACTTCAGCATTCAAGCCCAATTTGCGAACCACATGCCTGAGGAACTCAGCTCGTTTTTTTCTCCGCTCTACCAGCACGCCGGTCAATGCGGCGTTAGATATAATCAACGGAATGCCCGGTACGCCCATACCGCTACCGATATCCAGCACGCGCCCGCAATCCGGCACCCACTCGGACAATGCCAACGATGGTTTTATGAATCGAGTAAAAAACAGTTCGCCATCTGAAACAGAGGTAAGATTGAGGGCTTTGCGAAACTTCAGCACCTCATGAACATAAGCTCGGCACAATTCAGCCTGCATGGCCTTTCCTTAAATAAAGCATCAGCGTTGTCAACGAAGCGGGCGTCACCCCCGAAATACGTGACGCCTGCCCGAGCGTTGACGGCCTGACACTCTGCAAGCGCTGCTGACACTCAACACTAAGACCGGTAACTTTAGAGTAATCAAATGAACCCGGAATGCGCTCTGACTCCATTTTTCTATATCGATCTACTTCATATGCCTGCTTATCCAAATAACCATCATAGTGAACCAAGGCAAGCAATGATTTCATATCGCGGGAGCTGAATGTCCCCTCAAGATCCAAGAGGGCCATGGCCTTAAGAGCATCTACATCGCTACGATGAGCAAATGCGGTGACGTTCATAGCTTGGGCAGGTGTTGGCAACTCCAGGCTCTCCAGTCGCTCCCTCCATGCTTTCCCCGTTCCAACTACGGTAGATTGCGCCAGAGCGAGTCCTTGTTCCACTTTCGTCCGCCTTGATTCAAACGCATTTTTACGCGCATCGTCATACAGTCCCAGTTTCATTGCAGCATCTCCAAGCCTTAAATCTGCATTATCTTCGCGCAACTGAAGTCGGAACTCTGCCCTTGAGGTAAACATACGATATGGTTCGGTGACTCCCTTCGTAACAAGATCATCCACCATGACGCCCAGATATGCCTGTGCTCGGTCTGGAACCCAGGGCTCCAGACCCATCGCAACGGCTGCTGCATTGATTCCAGCCAGCACACCTTGGGCAGCTGCCTCCTCGTATCCTGTCGTGCCGTTTATTTGTCCGGCATGAAACAAGCCGCCAATCTTTTTTGTTTCCAGTGTAGACTTCAATTCTGTGGGATCAACGTAATCATATTCGATGGCATAACCAGGGCGGATAATCATCGCATGCTCTAATCCGTGAATACTGCGTATGAATTGCCATTGCACATCCAGGGGCAAAGATGTGGAAATACCATTTGGGTAGATTTCATTGTGATCCCTGCCTTCAGGCTCTAAAAAAATCTGATGGCTGGATTTATCAGCGAAGCGAACAACTTTGTCTTCGATACTGGGGCAGTAACGCGGACCTTTGCCTGAAATTTTCCCCGAATACATCGGTGAACGCGACATGTTTGCGCGTATAATATCGTGGCCCCGTGCGTTTGTTCTTGTAATCGCACAGTGAATCTGATCATGAGTTACTTGTCTATGCTGGCAGGAAAACGGTAAAACATCCGTTTCTCCATCCTGCTTCTCAAGGATATCCCAGTTGATGCTTTTCTTATCCAGCCGTGGGGGTGTTCCAGTTTTCAGCCGACCCAGCACAAACGCGCGTTGGTATAACTCATCTGTCAAGCCAAATGAAGCTGCATCGCCGGAGCGACCTGCTGGAATCGTTTTCTCACCAACATGAATCAACCCACTTAAAAAAGTACCCGTTGTAAGAATAACCGATGAAGCCTGATGCTTCACATCAAACTCATCCAGAACACCAGCCACTCGATCACCATCAAATAAAAAAGCTGAAATTGTTCCCTGATGCAGCGAAATATTCTCATGCGAGTCCAGCATCTGACGCATCGCCATGTGATATAACCTTCTGTCACATTGCGCCCTTGTTGCTTGAACAGCTGGTCCTTTTCTACGATTCAGTACTCGGTATTGAAGTGCAGAGCGATCCGCTGCGATACCCATTAAGCCTGACAGCGCATCCACTTCATGCACAAGGTGCCCTTTTCCAATCCCTCCAATTGCAGGATTGCAAGACATCTTGGCAATGGTATCCAGGTTCTGTGTAATCAGACGAACCCGCGCACCGCGACTGGCAGCGGCCCATGCAGCTTCACATCCTGCATGGCCAGCACCGACAACAATAACATCAACAACATCTGGATGTTTCACGTGAAACTATTCTCCATCACCCACCTGCGCAGTGAGTGCCAATTTATAATCGGGGAGAACGATAAGGGTTGGTTAGTCGACTAGCAATTAAAAAGGGCGGCCAGCGGCCGCCCTTTTTAAAAAAAACAACAGCGATTTACAAATTAGCCTCTGGCAGCTTTTCTTTTTTCAAGCAAATCGTGCACAATCGGAGTCAGAATCAATTCCATTGCCAGTGAAAATTTAGAAGCAGGAACGACCAATGTATTGCGGCGAGACATGAATGAATCGTGTAACATGGCTTGTAACCACGGGAAATCGATATCCCATTTTTCTGGCTGACGAATCCTGATAACCATTACGCTTTCATCCGGTGTGGGAACATCACGCGCAATAAATGGATTCGATGTATCCACCAACGGTACGCGCTGAAAGTTAATGTCTGTGTTGGTAAACTGCGGGGTAATAAAATGAATATAGTCATGCATACGAGATAAAATATTATCGACAACCGCTTCCTGAGAGTAGCCGCGCATGGCTGTATCCCGATGAATTTTCTGGATCCACTCCAGATTTACGACCGGGACCACACCCAATAACAAGTCAACATAGGGCCTAACTTCTTCAACCCCACCGTGAAGGCCTTCATAAAACAACAAATCAGAACCTTCGCCAACTTCGCGCCAATCCGTGAACTTGCCTGCACCCACACCATACACCTTGGCCTCTTCATCATCATGCACATAGGTACGCGCCAGACCTCGACCAGTGCGCTGATATGAATCAAATAATTCGGCTATTTTGTCAAACAGGTTTGCATCATCAGAGAAATGGCTCAAACGCTTTCCAGCCGCTTCAAATTCTTTGGCTTTAGCGCGAAATTCCATACGATCAAAACGGTGAAAGCAGTCACCCTCTACAATTGAAGGCGTAACATGCTCACGTCTAAAAATATGCTCAAGGGCGGCCTTGGCTGTGCTTGTACCTGCACCGGAAGAACCGGTAACTGAAATAACTGGGTATTTTGCTGACATACTCTATCTCCAAATAAATTCTTTTAAAATAGGAGGTTAGAATATCCATCTCTGGTTTTTCTCTCCATCCCGCCCTCGATTTCTTCAAAAGGATGGCCATTATGCAGCAAACCATAGCTACCTTTCAAGCAAAAAACGAAACGGGGCAAGCCCCAAGCTTTATTTTCCGATGCAAAACTCAGAAAAAACTCGATCCAGAATATGTTCAATATCGCCCACCCCAAGAATACCACCCAGCAAACTCCATGCAGTGCGCCACTCCATTGCAGTCAACTCCAATTGTTCCTCTGAATGAAGCATTCCCACCCCCCGTTGAAGATGTGATACCACATCCACCAATATGGTTCGGTGGCGCTCTCGTGTCACCAGCAAGCCATCATCAGCCAGGTTCATGTCTCCCAAGTATTCAGCCAGGGAATCGGAAATTTTATCCAAGCCCTGACCCTGTTTAATACTTACCGGTGTAAAACTGGCTGGAAAGCCCGAATCAACGAGGTCAGCCTTGTTCATCAAAAACATATTGGCATCGCGGTTTGTCTGCCAGGTATCCGGCCGCGTTGCATCAGCAACAAAAATAATTGCATCCGCCTGCTCAGCAGCCGCTTCGGCGCGCCGAACTCCTTCCTGCTCAATGATATCTTCACTGAGCCGTAATCCAGCCGTATCAGCAAGTCGCACGGGAATACCATGGACTTCAAAATCGATTTCAAGCACATCACGAGTCGTTCCGGGAATGTTACTCACAATAGCACGGTCTCGGCCAGCCAGGGCATTTAACAGGCTTGATTTGCCTACATTTGGAGCACCGATAATCGCAACAGTCGCGCCATCAAATAAGCGTTCGCCCAAGGGCGCAGTAGATAATAATGCTGAAATAGGAGAGATGATACTATCCTGCATCTGCTCGGAAAGATGTTCAAAAAACAATGCTGGTATCTCTTCTTCGGGGAAATCGAGACTGGCTTCAATATGAGCCACAAGGCCAGTAAGGCGATGCATTAATTCCTCAATGCGCTGTCCAAATGCCCCCTGCAGTTGCCGCATAGCCTGCTTACCTGCACGCACAGTAGCTGCATCAATGCATGCTGCAACAGCTTCAGCCTGAGATAATTCAATATTGCCATTCTCGACCGCACGACGGGTAAATTCTCCGGGTTCTGCAGGCCTGCAACCGAGTTGATACAAGCGCTCCAGCAATGCACGCAACAACACCGGGCTCCCGTGCCCCTGCAATTCAACAACATCTTCACCGGTATAGGAATTTGGGCCAGGAAAGAAGAGCGCCAGGCCTTCATCAAGCGCGTCACCTGAATCGTCCGTCCATTGCAGCAAGGTTGCTGTTCTCGGACTGATCTGGCCATACTCTGTAATCTGTTGCAGGATCGATAAGGCTAGTGGACCAGATATACGTACAATTCCTACGCCGCCACGACCGGCTGGTGTGGCGATAGCTGCTATCGTTGCAATGGGTTCCAGCCGTTTAATCGACGTTCAACCATTTCATCAC
>CAJXNE010000081.1 GCA_913056285.1 uncultured Zetaproteobacteria bacterium
CCAATCTCTGGAACCTTCACTACAGCCAGCTTGCCCGATGCAACTACCGCCAATGATTTAAGCACATACCCAGTTTACACAAAATAAAGGATGTGGGAACCACATCAACATTTCCGCTAAAGCACTGTTGCTGCTGCTGAAAATCTGAAACACGTCACAGGCGATGTCGCTCGGATAGCGCGCTTACATTAACTCAAGCTGGACAAGCTCCACCGCGGTGTAGCATCCCAATCTTTGGAGCCCAACACGCCGCTTTTGATATTCTGAAATGCTGCATAGGCAATCATGGCAGCATTATCAGTGCAGTGTTTGGGATGCGGCATGTGAACTTCAATCCCGTTCGCTTCTGCAAGCTCGGAAAGTAACGTACGTAGATATGTATTCGCAGCCACGCCGCCAGCGATGACCAGGCGGGGGGCATCCATCTTTAAGCAGGCGCGAATGGATTTTTTGACCAACACCTCGCAGGTCGCCGACTCAATACATGCGGCCATATCCTGCTGATCTTTTTCGTTCATGGCTGATAAACCACCGGCATTTTTTACTGCATACATCACCGCTGTTTTCAAACCGGAGAAACTGAAATTCAAATTATCCCTGTTCAACATCGGACGCGGCAATTTGAACCGGTGGGCATCACCACCCACGGCCATCTGCGCAATTTCCGGCCCGCCGGGATAGCGCAAACCCAACAAACGCGCTGATTTATCGAAACATTCTCCGGCTGCATCATCCAGCGTCTGACCGATCACTTCATATTTGCCAATGCCCCGCACTTGCACCAACAGCGTATGTCCGCCGGATACCAATAATGTAATAAATGGAAATGCAGGTAAATCGCCCGAAAGACCCGGCGCCAGCAGATGTCCTTCCATATGGTGAATCGGCATCACCGGGATATCATTCACCATTCCGACAGCACGGGCGTAAGATGTACCGACCAGCAGCGCGCCCAACAAGCCGGGCCCGGCAGTCACGGCAATATGATCAATATCAGACCAGTTCAGCGATGCCTCGGCCAACAACGCATCCACCATTGGCGGCAATGCCATTAAATGTTCGCGCGAAGCCACTTCCGGCACCACACCGCCAAAGCGCGCATGCGTTTCAATCTGCGAGGCAATCTGTTCGGCGACAATACGTCCCTGGCCATTGACGGGATCACCTTCGTATATCGCCACTGCCGTTTCATCGCATGACGATTCAATGCCTAAAATAATCATTGCTTTAACGATGCAAGCGCTTGAATGAAGCCTGCAGGCGTATAGACAGGTATAAGCGACTTTTTGAAATCCTTAATATTCCTGGTCACAATATATTCCACCCCGGCATGTTGAGCAGCCTCAATAATCACCGCATCCTCATAATCCGGAGAATGGCCTGCGAGTGCATTTTCAAGCACAACTCGATTCACAGGTGCTATCTCGAACAGGGAGAGTAATAATCTGACCTGCTTAATCGAACGCTTTGAATCAAGATATTTGGCTAACAAATAATGAATCGTGGTAACGGTTGTTGCGCATAAAAAGCCTTGCACTTCAGAGCGATCGACCATAGCCATCAATTGTGCCGAATCATCCGAGAAGGGATGTCGATTCAATAATACATCCAGAATAACATTGGTATCCAATAGCACTTTCACAGGTGTTTTTCTTCCAGATATTTGAAATAATCAGATTCATCAGCACCCGTATCTGCAAGAACCCCTTTCAGTGCACGAACCGCAGGCGTCAATACCTCTCTGTTATCAAGTTCCTCATTTTTAATCATGGTAAAATAATCAGCTACAATTTGTGAAACTGATTTCCCACTCCTGGCAGAGTAATGCTTGGCCGATTCGATTAAACTGTCATCCATTCTCAAAGTCAGTTTGGTATTCATAACACACCCTCGTCGTGACGCATTTATATTTTAGAATTGTACGTCAGGCTCAAAGTCGTTGTCAATCCCTGCCAAACCCGCCGCCGCCCGGTGTTTCAATACGGATATGGTCTCCCGCCTTCAACTGCCATGAACCTTTGGCCGGCAGAGACTGCCACGAGCCATCTCTATATAAACAGTTTTTACCGGTATCGCCTGCATCCCCACCCCGCAAACCGTAAGGCGCAGTAAGCCGCCGCTCGGTCAACAGTGACAAATGGCAATCTTTGCGAACAAACCATTCGCGAACAAGACCGTCGCCGCCCTTGTAGCGCCCCTCACCGCCTGAACCCCTTCGCACCTGGTAAGTGCGAACCTGCAAAGGGTAATGCATCTCCAATACTTCGATGGACGAATTTTTCGTGTTGGTCATATGACATTGCACTGCCGATGAGCCATCACCCTGCGCATGTGCGCCCATGCCGCCGGCCAGCGTTTCGTAATACACCCAATCGCCTGCCCCGGTTTTCCCACCGAAGATGACATTATTCATCGTGCCCTGCGCCGCTGCCGGAATACGATCAGGAATCGCTTTGGCCAATGCGCCCAGCACCACATCGACAATGCGCTGGCTGGTTTCCACATTACCTGCTGCAACCGCTGCACCTGCCCTGGCATGCACCAGCGAACCTTCGGGCGCGGTAATCTGAATGGGTCGAAATACCGCAGCCGTTTGCGGCGTGTGTTTGGGCATCAGACAGCGGAACACATAGAGTACGCTGGCAGCCGTCACTGCCATCGGGCAATTCACCGGTCCGCCGGACTGGGCCGCCGTGCCGCTGAAATCCACCTGTGCTGTTTCGCCTGCAATCGTAATGCACACACACACAGGCAGAGAGCTGGAGCCGCAACCGTCATCTTCCATAACATCTTCAAAGCCATACTCGCCATCCGGAATATCAGCAATGGCCCTGCGCCCATAGGCTTCGGATACGTCCATCAAAGCAGCAATGCTGTTATTCAGATGCGTGCCGGAAAATGCAGCCAGCCGCTCACCACCAACCATGCAGGCCGCCTTCTGGGCTGCCAAATCACCGAGCCGTTCGGCATAGGCTCTGACCTGTTTCTGAAAGCGTTGTGGCAGATCATCCTGCTCCTGTCCCGCCTTAAACCAGTAACAGGGAGAAATGACTAAACCTTCGTTCTCAAGCCGGGTTTCCACACCCATTGAGCCGGGTGAGCGCCCGCCGATATCGGCATGGTGCGCACGGGCAGCCGAAAATCCGATGAGTTCCTGTTGCATCAATATCGGCATCACCACGGTAATATCAGGCAAGTGGGTGCCGCCCAGAAACGGATCATTGAACACCACCACATCGCCGGGTTGCCAATCGAAGCGCCCCACCACATCGGCCATAGCAAAAGCCATCGAACCCAGGTGAACCGGAATATGCGCCGCCTGCGCCACTAACTGCCCTTCTCTGTTAAACAGGGCGCAGGAAAAATCTTCACGATCGCGGATGTTGGGCGAAATCGCACTGCGTTTCAGCACCGCCCCCATCTCCTCACATACAGCCGACAATCGATGCGCAAACAGGCTTAACCGGACTGCATCATTCACTGACATCGTTACATGCTCCCCCGTCCGGTACCCGGCAATACTCATTCAATAAAAACCAACCTTTCGCCACTGATTGCACGAGTTACACTGATAATGCTTATAAAATTCGGGATCATTCGGGCCATCAGTGGCTAATCTTTTTCTCTAATAACAGATGCCCATGGCCAGAGACTTGCATATTCCACCCCTCTGCCAGCCACAGTGTCGCCGTATCTTCCAACACCAGCGCCGGCCCTGCATACGCGATGCCGGGTTTCAAATCACTGCGGTTATAATGCGGCACACATCCAGTACCATAAACTTCTGAATAGCCAGCCACATCCGCAGCTTTTTCGGACGTCTCCAGTTGTGGCACAACAGGTGCCGGTCGATCAACAAATGCGCTTAGTCGAACGGTCATAATCTCGACATCCCTCTCCAGTTTATGACCATAGGCATTCAGATGCGCCGCCTCAAAATGGCGTTTAAGCGCATCTGTATCACAACCGTTTACATCAATAGTCAGATGAAACCCCTGACCGGCATAGCGCATATCGGCATGTCGCTCATAATGCAGCGACAAGCCCTGCATCTGTTGTGCAGCCTCTGTCTCCAACAGCTTGAACTGTTGATCGATGAGCATGCCTGCATCTTCATCCAAAACCGGAATCCGCCGACTGCGGGAGAATTCACTTTGCTGCCGGCCAGCCAACATACCAAACGCCGAAAAAGCGCCGCTGGCCAATGGAACAATCACTTTGGACATCGCTAATTTATCGGCCAACGCGCAGGCGTGCAAACCACCCGCCCCGCCAAAACACAGCAAAGCGAAATCGGTCGGATCAAATCCGCGCTGCACGGAAACCAGCCGCAAAGCGCCTGCCATATGCTCCTCGGCAATTTCAATGACCGCTGTGGCTGCAGCTTCAACCGACAAGCCCAGTGAATGCCCATACGTTTCAAACGCATGCCGCGTCGATGCGATATCCAGCGATAATGAACCTGCCAGACGCGCATCAGCAGGAATGCGCCCCAATATCAGGTTGGCATCGGTGACTGCGGGGATATCGCCACCCTGTCCGTAACAGACCGGCCCGGGAGCTGCACCTGCCGATTGCGGCCCGACCTGCGGCAAGCCTGCCTCATCAATCCAGGCCAGCGAACCGCCGCCTGCGCCGATGGTATGAATATCCAACATCGGTATCGATAGCGGCATGCCTGCAATGTTTCCTTCAGTGGTGATGCCCGGTTTACCCTGAATCAGCGCCACATCTGTGCTGGTGCCTCCCATATCAAAGCTGAGCAGGTTATGTACGCCCAGTTGTTCGCCAACCGATTGCGCTGCCACCAGCCCTCCCGCAGGCCCGGATAATACCAGACGCACTGCCTGCTCTCCGGCCAGATCAGCCCGCATGACACCACCGGCGGAATGCATTACAAACAGGTGCTTTGGCCGTAGCGTATGTTCCAACCGCTTCAAATAGCGCTGTACCAGCGGTCCGACATAGGCATTGAGAAAGGTTGTAGCCGCGCGTTCGTATTCACGATATTCGGCCAAGACTTCATGGGAAAGTGATACAAACAAATCATCCGGCAACGCTTCGGCAATGCGTTTTTCATGGGCTGGATTGAGAAATGAAAACAGCAGACAGACTGCAACCGCCTCATAGGCTCCGGCATCCACCACAGTCTTCAAACGAGCCAGATCATCCTGGCTGATATCCTGCTGGACATCCCCCGCCGCATTCAACCGACCGGATATACCGAAACAATCGGCGCGATTGACCGGCGATTCAACAGTATCGGGACATAGCTGATATAGTTCAGGACGCGTCTGGCGGCCTATGCTCAGTAAATCTTCCAGTCCGCGATGCGTAACAAACAGGGTGCGCACGCCTTTACGTTCCAGAATCGCATTCGTCGCCACTGTTGAGCCATGCACCAGATGCAGCGCTGCGGCATCCAGCCCGAGTTCGCGAATGCCTTGTTCGATAGCCCGCGACGGATCATCCGGTGTTGATAACACTTTGTGAAAGCGCAGCCGCCCGGCTCCGGAATAAACGAAATCGGTAAACGTGCCGCCCGTATCCACACCCAAAAACATAGGCCAAGCGTAGCTGTTTCTGCTAGAATTGCAGCGTCGAATCGCAACATCAAAGCGCAATGTGATTCAACACACAGCAGCAACGATGATACCGCATAAGCATTTCGACATTCAATCGAGTTGGATCATTCAATCGAACTGGAGCATTCAATCGACTTGGAGCATTCAATCAAACCGGAGCACGCAATGAAACTGAAACTATTCGCCGCAACGGCGGCGCTATTAATGGGCTTTGCACCAGTATCTCAGGCCGATGAAACGATCGCCATCAAAGCAGGCTTTATGATCCTGTCACCCTCGGGCGATTTCGGCGCCACTGTCAATAATATCGGCACCCGCATCGATCTTGAGAAAGATTTGAATTTTGACAACAGCACCCAAGCAATCGGCGAAATTGACATCAATCTTGGCGACTCCCTGATCTCATTCGGATTCACCCCGCTCAGCTTCAAGGGCAGCGGCATCTTGAATCGACCGATTAACTACAACGGCCAATTATTCGCTGCCGGCACAGCCGCCAGCAGTGAATTCAAGGCCGATCTGTATGATTTCAGTTATACATATTATGTCATCAATATGGATGATCTGCCCTCCCGCTTTCAGCTTGGTCTGGAAACTTCGGTCAAGACATTTAATGCCAAGACGTCAGTCACCGGTTCCGGCCTCACAGCGTCAAAAAGCACCACCATTGCCATCCCTACAGCAGGTTTAAGAGGCCGCGTGGCTCTGGCTGATTTTATTGGTGTAAGTGGTCGCTTTGGCTATCTGGGCTATGCCGGTAATTTTTTCACCGATGCAAGTGCGCAGATTGAGTTTTCTCCCCTGCCCTTATTGGGCATCAACGCAGGTTATCGCTACCTCAAGGTAAAACTCGACACCAATGGCCTACTGGCTGACGTTACATTCAAAGGCCCCTTCGCAGAGTTGTTTTTCCGCTTCTGACATCACGAAAAAGGCCGGATCGATGATCCGGCCTTTTCACTTTCCTTACAAATCAATAACTTGCCTTGCAAGCCATTGATTTGAGCGCCCGTCCATGGGCGCTCTGATGACTTCTTACGAAGTCATCATTAATAACTCTTGCGAAATTGTGTGGCATGACATTTCGGACATGGCGGTACGCGCCCGGTCTTTTTGAAATGCAACTCATGTTCACAGGCGACGCAGGTCAGCGTGCCGGCACTGGTGATTTCACCCGAACGGCATGAAATAACCTGCTGTGTTTTTTCAGATAACGATGACAAAGCGCTACCGGCCATATTCAGCAATGCAGACAATGATGACATTGCCCCGGCGCTGACACGTGACGGATTCAGTTTTTCTCTGGCCTCATCACGCATCGAATTGGCCATCTGGGACAGGTCACGCTCCATAAACTGCTTCAGATTCTTGCCCTGCTCTTCTGAGAACGCGCCGGCTGCAGTCAATTGCTCGCGTGCTTTTTCCATGGCCACGCTGGCATATTCGGCACTCTTTTCAGCACCGGCTTCAAATAGCTCACGGAAACGTGCTGCCAGCTCATCATATTGATCGGCTGCTTCATCTGCCTGCTCTTCGCTGACATCCATATGCGAAATCACCGCCTCACCGAATTCGGAAGTAGACAGCTTGGTTGCACCTTTCATCTGACGATGGAAATCGTAGGTCACCGTCTTGGCCGCAATGGTCGCGTTGATGCCTTTGACAATCAGATCAGCCGCTTCAGTCCAGCCCATATAGCGTAGCATCATTTCACCGGACAGTGTCATGGAGGACGGGTTGACCATATTCTTGCCGGTATATTTTGGCGCAGTACCGTGGGTAGCCTCAAAGATGGCATGACCCGTGGTGTAATTGATATTGGCTCCAGGCGCAATGCCGATGCCGCCAACCTGCGCGGCCAGTGCATCAGATAAATAATCACCGTTCAGATTCAGCGTGGCAATCACATCAAATTCAGACGGACGCGTCAGCACCTGTTGAAGCGCAATATCGGCAATCGCATCCTTGATGACAATGCCATTCGGCAACCTGCACCACGGCCCGTCACCAATCACTTCCGCACCGAATTCACGTTGCGCCAGTTCGTAACCCCAGTTGCGGAAACCGCCCTCGGTGTATTTCATGATATTGCCTTTATGTACAATCGTCACCGAGGGTAATTCATTATCAATTGCATACTGAATAGCAGCGCGCACCAAACGTTCCGTGCCCTCACGCGATACAGGCTTGATACCGATCCCGGAACTATCCGGGAAACGGATTTTGCTTACGCCCATTTCATTTTGAAGAAAATCGATCACCTTATGAACTTCATCACTGCCTTCCGGCCATTCGATACCGGCGTAGATGTCTTCAGTGTTTTCGCGGAAAATAGCCATATCTACCAGTTCCGGGTGCTTCACCGGCGATGGAACACCGGCAAAATGTTTAACAGGACGCAGACACACATAGAGATCCAGTGTCTGGCGAATCGCCACATTGAGCGATCCCATGCCGCCGCCAATAGGCGTGGTCAGCGGCCCCTTCAGGCCGACCGGATATTCGCGCATGGCTTCAAGTGATTCCTGCGGCAGCCATGCATCATCGGTCTGGCCATACAGATTCCACGCTTTTTCACCGGCAAACACCTCCATCCATGAAATGCTGCGCTTACCGTCATAAGCCTTCTCGACAGCTGCATCCAGCATGGCCTGCGTCGCTTTCCAGATATCCGGGCCGATGCCGTCACCCTCAATAAAGGTGACAATCGGATGATCGGACACCTGTAGTTTTCCATCCTCACCCATGCTTATTTTATCGCCGTTTTCCGGCACGCGAATTTTTTCAAAAGCCATGCTTCACCTCGTTATAGGTAATGTTTTCGTAGAATAATTATTGATGTTTGCGTTGTTTGATACGCGCCGCTTCCTGCGCATTGCGTTTGGCTTCCAGTGCCTTGGCGCGCGCGCGATCGTAATGCTCGGTTCCAATTGCAGCGGCGGCTTCATCCAACGCCGTTTCAGCGCTTTTCAGATAGGCATCCGCCCTGCTTTCTTCACCCGGTAATGCATGCGCCATCTTGATGGCAGAACGTGCATCGGACATTTCCTGCACCGGCGGTTTAAGCGCGCAGGAAGCCAGGATAAACATCAAAATAAACAGAAATCGTTTCACAGAAGGCATCATCTTCGCTTTTATGAATGTTGTCAATGCGCCTTACAAACGAACGCAGACAAGCTTTAAACCCAAGATCCGACATTGACATGCGGCGTATGCCGCAACCCTTTGATTCGTCTGA
>CAJXNE010000082.1 GCA_913056285.1 uncultured Zetaproteobacteria bacterium
GTGGGGCTGGCGCTGGCATGTGCGCTGCGTAACACCGGTTTGCAGATTATGGTGATCGAGCGTGGTGAGCCGCAGGTGCGCAAGTCACTGGGTCGCGATTGTCGGGTGTCGGCCATTGTGCGTGGTAATATGAAGATTCTTGAAGGATTGGGCGTATGGAAATACTTGCAGTCCGATGCCAGCCCAATGCGGGCCATGCGTGTCTGGGACAATCAGGAAGCTGGTGGCATACGTTTTGACTGTAACGAGATTGAACAAGATGCGCTGGGTTATCTGATTGAAAATTCGTGTACGCAGCGCGCCATGCACAAGGCCATGCTGGAGAGCGATACGGTGGAATTCTGCTGCCCGGCGGAAGTTGCCGATCTGGAATGGCAGGCCGATCAGGTCATCGTGAAGCTGGCCGACGGGTGCGTTTTACGCACGCCGTTGATTGTTGGTGCTGATGGTGGCCGATCATGGGTGCGAGATCAGGCTGGAATCGGCGTCTGGCAGCGCGATTACAAACAGAAGGGTATCGTGGCCACCGTTCGACCTGAGAACCCGCATCGCGGCAATGCCTTCCAGCGTTTTCTGCCCACAGGGCCGCTGGCCATGTTGCCGATGACCGATAACTTGTGTTCGATAGTGTGGAGCGCCGGGAATAGTGAAGCGGATCGTTTGATGGGTATGGATGATGCTGCTTTTCTGGATGCGCTGAATCTCACCTTCGGACCAATGCTGGGGCGTATTGTTGAGGCGGGTGATCGCGCCGCCTTTCCACTCAAGGGGCAATTGACCAAACATGTTGTGCGTGATCGCGTGGCGCTGGTCGGCGATGCGGCGCACTGCATTCACCCACTGGCCGGGCTCGGCGTGAATCTCGGCATTCGGGACGCCATGGTGCTGGCACAGGAAATCGCCGATGCCAAACGTTTTGATGAAGACTGGGGTGAATTATCTGTGCTGGATCGTTATATGAAACAGCGCCTGCCCGATGTATTATCGATCATGGGTTCGATGGAAGCTTTCCATCAAATCTTCACCGGCACACTGCCCGGTTTAAAAGAAGTACGCGGGCTCGGTATGCGCCTGATGGGTAATAGCGGTGCGATTAAACAGCTCCTGATGCGCAATTCCACCGGCTTGTCGCTGCCGGTTCCCAAACAGGTACGTTTTTGACAAATATGGCTAACTTAGCTAATATTGGTTTTATTGCAGGAGTTTGTGATGAAACAAGTGAATATTCATGAAGCAAAAACAAATTTATCTCGTTTAATTGCAGATGTTGAGCATGGCGATGAAGTCATCATTGCCCGGCATAATCGGCCTGTTGCAAAGCTGGTGATGATTTCATCTTCAATCACCACTCGTAAGCCGGGAAGCATGAAAGGCCGCATCCGGATGTCGGATGATTTCAATGATGCATTGCCGGATGATTTACTCACGGCCTTTGAAGGGCCCGGAATTTGAAAATTCTTCTGGATACGCATGCGTTGTTGTGGTGGTTGGCAGATGATCCCCAACTAAGTGCGCATGCACGAAGCCTGATCGCCAGTCCGTCTAACCCTGTGCTGGTAAGCGCTGTAAGTGGGTGGGAAATGAGTATCAAGAAAGCACTGGATAAGCTGGATGTTGATTTGGATGTTTTGCAGCTGGAACTTGAAAAGAATGCGTTTGAGATTCTGCCAGTGAGTTTCGAGCATGGCATTGCAGCAGGTGCTTTGCCTCTGCATCATCGTGACCCGTTTGATCGTATGCTTATTGCACAAGCACAAAGTGAATCGTTGTACCTTGTGAGTGTTGATTCCCGCTTTGCAGACTACGATGTTGATGTGATCTGGTAGTTTGGGGCTTGGTTCGGTGAAGCTCGCCACACTCTATTATATTCACGATCCGATGTGCAGTTGGTGCTGGGCGTTTCGGCCTGTCTGGACTCAGATGCAGAAAGCTTTGCCGGAAACTGTTGTTGTCAAATATCTACTGGGCGGTCTGGCACCGGATTCCAATGAGCCGATGACCACAGAAACGCAAACGATGATTCGCAGACATTGGCAGATCATTCAGAAACGGGTGCCCGGCACTGAATTTAACTACGATTTTTGGACGGAATGTACACCCAGACGTTCTACCTATCCGGCTTGCCGCTCAGTGATTGCCGCCCGGCAGCAGAATCCGCGACTGGAAGATGCGATGATTCTGGCCATTCAGCAGGCTTATTATTTGCAGGCGCGAAACCCATCGGACGATGATGTGCTGATTGATCTTGCATCCGGCTTGAGTCTGGATACTGATACATTTCAGCGTGATTTGAATGCAACGGAGACGCACAGGCGTTTTATGGATGAAATGCAGCAAGCGCAACGCATTGGCGTTCGCAGCTTTCCTTCTTTGATGCTGGAAACGGATGAAGCAAATCATCCGATTCATATTGATTACAATCATGCGGATGTGATGATCAACGAACTGGCTAAAATCATCGCTTTATAGCGCAGCTGGCAAGGCATGGTTACACTGCCGCGCCAATGAGTAAGATGAATCAATCCCATATTCGCAATTTTTCTATTATCGCCCATATTGACCATGGTAAGTCGACGCTGGCCGATCGTCTGATCGAAGTGACTGGCGCATTGTCCGAGCGTGAGATGAAAACCAATCAGGTGCTCGATTCGATGGAATTGGAGCAGGAACGTGGCATCACCATCAAATCGCAAACGGCGACGCTGACCTATACCGCCAGCAATGGTGAAACTTATCAACTCAACCTGATCGATACGCCGGGCCATGTGGATTTCACCTATGAAGTATCGCGTTCATTACAGGCTTGCGAGGGCGCACTACTGATTGTCGATGCGGCTCAGGGCGTGGAAGCGCAGACGCTGGCCAATGTTTACCTGGCCATGGATAACGATCTAGAAATTATTCCGGTGATCAACAAAATCGACTTGCCCAGCGCCGATATCGAAGAGGCCAGACGTCAGATTGAGGAAGTGATCGGGCTGGATGCTTCCAATGCGATTCCTGTGTCGGCCAAAACCGGCGTGGGCATTGATGAGGTGCTGGAGGCCATTGTTGAATATATTCCCGCACCGGAAAATAATGATGGCAAACCCTTGCGGGCGCTGGTGGTGGATTCGTGGTTTGACGCCTATGTGGGGGCGATGGCGCTGGTACGTATTGTCGATGGCGTTCTGAAAAAGGGCGATCGATTTCGCCTGATGTCGATGCCGACAGCCGCCAGTTATGAAGTGATGGATGTGGGGCGCTTTGTGCCTGCGCCGTTGTCTGCTCCGCAACTGGCATCCGGTTCGGTGGGCTATTTGACCGGCGGCATCAAGACGCTGGCCGATTTGAAGGTCGGCGATACTGTGACCACGTTGAAGGGCGGCAGCACGGAAGCGTTGCCCGGTTACCGTGAACCCAAACCGATGGTGTTTTCCGGCCTGTATCCGGTCGATTCGGCAGATTATAACGATTTGCGCGATTCGCTCGAGAAACTGAACATGAATGATCCTGCTTTCACCTATGAACCGGAGAATTCTTCCGCGCTGGGTTTAGGATTTCGCTGTGGCTTTCTCGGCATGTTGCATATGGAAATTGTGCAGGAGCGGCTGGAGAGGGAATATGATCTTGATTTGATTACCACAGCACCGAGCGTGATATACAAGATTTATCAAACTGATGGCAATATGTTTGAAACCTCCAACCCGAGCGAATTCCCTGAGCCGCAGACGATTGAAAGCGTTGAAGAACCAACCGTGATTGCCAATGTGTTCACGCCGGAAGAATTTGTCGGCGCCATGATGAAGCTGTGCCAGGAACGGCGCGGTATGCAACAGGATATGAAATTCATCGGGCAGGGCAGGGTAATGCTGAGTTATCGCCTGCCGCTGGCAGAGATGGTGATTGATTTTTATGATCGTCTGAAATCGGTATCGCGCGGTTATGCCTCAATGGATTATGAACTGTCCGACTTTTGCGCCGACGATGTGGTTAAACTCGATGTGCTGGTGCATGCCGAGCCTGTTGATGCGCTTTCGCTGATTGTGCATCGCTCGATTGCTGAAACGCGCGGCCGCGAACTGGTTAAGAAGCTGCGTCAGCTGATTCCGCGTCAGCAATTCGATGTGCCCTTGCAGGCGGCCATTGGAGGCCGTATCTTGGCTCGCGAAACGATTAAAGCGGTGCGCAAGAATGTGACGGCCAAATGTTATGGTGGCGATATCACCCGCAAACGCAAATTGCTGGAGAAACAGAAACGCGGCAAAAAACGCATGAAGTCCATCGGTAGCGTCGAAGTGCCGCAGGAAGCATTTTTAGCCGTGCTGAAGCTGAATGAATAGTCAAAAACGAGCCTCGAATGACACGAATGGATACGAATAAGTCAAAGGCTTTAAGATTTCTAATCAGTATGAATTCGTGTGGATCAGTGGCTAAGGTGTTTTTTGGTGCTAAATGATGATGAAGTCATCAATGATGAACGAGAAAAAATTGAATGATGGTAGGAAGGTAAAATGAGCGAAATTAAAAAACCGGTCTGGCGGGAATGGATTGAGAGCTTGATCGTGATTGCGCTGCTGGCCCTTGTGATCCGCAGTTTTATTGTAGCGCCGTTTAAAATTCCATCATCCAGCATGGTGCCGACGCTGGAGATTGGCGATTATCTGTTCGTGCTGCGTTATCCCTACGGTTTCCGCATTCCGTTGACCGATATCCAGTTGCTGTCGAAAGAAGCCAAACGCGGCGATGTGGCCGTGTTCGTGTTTCCGGAAGACAAGAGCAAGGATTATATCAAGCGTATCGTCGGAATTCCCGGCGATAAAGTGGTTTATCGTGACAATAAATTAACCGTAAATGGAAAACTGATGCCGTTGGAGCAGAAGGGCATGCGCACCTATTTCATGCAGGATGGCGGTGCGGATGTGTCCGGTCTGTTTGTCGAAAATTTGAACGGCATCAAGCATTTTGTATTGCGTAAACAGTATTCGATTCGCGATGGCGAGTGGACGGTGCCTAAAGGCATGTATTTCGCCATGGGTGATAATCGTAACAATTCAAGGGACTCACGCTTCTGGGGCTTCGTGCCGCAGGCTTATATGGTGGGTCGGGCAGCGATTGTATGGTGGTCGTGGGATCATGTGAAAGGCGCGCCGCGCTGGGATCGCATCGGGCACGTGATTGAATAAGCGGCCAGTTTCCTCTGTGTATTGTCGGAATCATGATGAACAGTTCCGAGCGCGGTTTTTCTGTGTTTAAATTCCTGTTCGGCGTTGCACTGGCCGGTTTTCTTATCGTCAATGGCTGGTTGATCGGAAACGCCTATTATGTCAATTCAAAAGCGCAGCATTGCTTTGAATTGCTGACCCAATCCATGCCCAAAGCCAGCGTAGCTGCCGCCCGGGCCAAGCTTGATGATTTGTTCCATTTGCAGTATCTGTACAAGGACGATTTACCGTCAGAATTTTACGATGAACTCCGGATTAAGGCGACAGGCGAGATGCTGGAAGTATCATCGAGCTACCACGTGACCATTTGGCCGGTGGGTAAGGTTGAGAATGTGGATCAAGACGACACCTATGATCCGGATGCATTGACCGGCATGGATGCGATACGTGATACAATGCGCATTGACCTGAACTTTAAACCCTATGCAATATCCGCTGCTGATAACCCTTCCTGATGCACAATCACACCCTGGATCAGCTTGAAACCTGTATCGGCTATACTTTCTCGGATCGTCAACTGTTGCATCGCGCCCTGACGCATCGCTCGGCTGATTTATCGGCTACCGGCATGCATATGGAGCGACTCGAATTTCTGGGCGATGCCGTGCTAGGGCTGGTGATTTCACAATATTTACACAATGCATATCCCGATAAACAGGAAGGTGAATTATCGCGCATGCGTTCGGTCGTGGTACGCAAGCAAGGCTTGCTTGACGTCGCCGGGTCATGGCAATTGTCCGGCTATTTGTGTGTTGGTGAAAGCGAGCGGACAAGTAAGGGTAAAGGTATCAAATCGCCTTCCATCGAGGCCAATGCCGTCGAGGCGGTGATTGGCGCTGTGTTTGAGGATGGTGGATGGGAAGCAGCACGCCGTGTGGTGAAGTGCGCATGGCAGGCCATGCTGGTGGATATCGGCGAGATTGATACGCGCGACGCCAAAAGCCGTTTGCAGGAACTGACACAGGCCAATGACTGGGGATTGCCGCTTTATGAACTGACAGATCGGGGCGCAGGAGCATCACCGCGATTTGAGGCCAGTTGCAGCGTTAGAGGCGAGGTAATGGGTTCAGGCGCTGGCGAACGCAAGAAACAGGCCGAAACAGCTGCGGCTGAACAGGCGTATGGGAAACTGAAAACATGAGTGACGAATCCATGCATAACAAACCATTTCGCTGCGGCACAGTCGCATTATTGGGCGTGCCGAATGTCGGCAAATCCACCCTGATGAATTATATTATCGGAGCCAAAGTGGCGATTGTAACGCCCAAGCCACAGACCACCCGGCACCGGATTCTCGGCATTTATTCTGATGACAACCGCCAGATTATCTTTGTTGATACGCCGGGCATACACAAAGGCTCCAAACAGCTGAATAAGAATATGGTGCGCGTGGCTTATGCAGCGGCTGAAGAAGCCGATGTGCTGGCGATAATGCAGGATGCAAGCAAACCGTTGGACAGGCCGACCCGGGTGCTGATTGAGCGCTTTGCCGATGGCCGTTTAAAGCAACCGCGTATTCATGTGCTCAATAAAGTGGATCGGGCCGACAAGGCCAGATTGCTGCCGCGTTTGCAGCAATTACAGCAACTCGATCCGGGCGCTATGTCTTATGTGCCGGTGTCGGCGCGCAAGGGGACTCAGGTCGATGCTTTATTAAATGAGCTGGCCAAACATTTACCGGCGCAAGCACCCTTGCATGATCCTGATTGGTTTACTGATCAGAGCCAGCGCCAGTTGGCCGCTGAATATGTGCGTGAGCAGGTGTTTTTATCCATGCATCAGGAAATTCCATTCCAGACCGCTGTGGACATCGAACGCTTTGAAGAGTTCGATGATGCAATCGAAATTGAGGCGGTGATTCTGGTCGGCAGCGAACGCCATAAACCGATGCTGATCGGCAAGGGCGGCGGCGGCATGAAAGCTGTCGGCACCAGGGCGCGCCTCGGTTTGGAAGAAATTCTGGGTTGTAAAGTGCGCCTGAATATCTGGGTAAAGGTCGATGAAGACTGGTTTGATCATCCGGGTAAATTGATGGATCTGGGTTTGGGCACCGAGAGCTGATCCGATCACAATTATGTAGCATGATTTGGCAGTCCGTCTGTGCAGCCTTTACAAGATAAGATGAATTAACTACCATGTGTACATATGTACGTTTAAGGGGGCATTGAATGTATGTCACGATAGATACTTCTGCATTAATTGCCGTCATCGGAAATGAGAAATCAAGGCAGACAATTATTGAAGTGACAACAGGTTGTTCACTTTGCGCACCGTCTTCGCTTCATTGGGAAATTGGCAATGCCTTTTCAGCAATGTTTAAAAGGAAAAGTTCAAATATCGAGCTGGCAAAAATGGCCCTTGCTGCTTATCGCGAAATCCCTGTTAAGTTTATTGATGTGTCACTTGAGCAGGCTCTGGAAATATCTCATGCGCTTAATATATATGCCTATGACGCATACCTTATCCAGTGTGCACAACAAACAAGCACACCCCTTCTGACTCTGGACAGGGGGTTGAAAATTGCAGCAGAGAAAATGGGCATCCACATTCTGGAGGTGGAATCATGAGAGAATACAGTTTTACAGAAGCGCGGCAAAATTTTGCATCTGTTTTAGATGAGGCAAAAAATGAAGGCGCAGTATGCATTAAGAAACGGGATGGCGAATCATTTTATATCAAGCCTGCCAGTTCCAAACAGTCACCTCTTGATGTAAAAGGTGTCGATCTTGGCATGACTTCATCAGAAATTGTTGCTGCCATTCGAGATGGCAGAGAACGGGTCTATGGCTAAATAAGATAAACAGGGAGATGTGACAATGCTTTTATCTGATGTCTATTGCGCCTCCCATAGCATACAATGAAGGGCTTTACCCATGGCTGAGATTCGGGACGATGCGCTCTTGCTCAGGAGAATTCCCTTTAGCGATACTTCGCTGATCTGCCATTTTCTGACGGCTGAACACGGGCGCATCGCCCTGATGGCCAAAGGCGCACGACGACCCAAAAGCGCTTTTCGGGCGAGTCTGGAACCGTTGTATGACTTGCAAATAAGATGGCGACCTGGCCGCACGGGTATGGGTACGCTTACTGATTGCCATCGCGGCAACAGCCTGCTTGAGCCGGCGCTTTCGTTACAGGGGTTGGAATTGCTGGCCATTGTCTCACGCTTGTTTCAGGAAGGCGATCCGCACGGATTTGAAGAGAGTAAAGCAGCGATGGCCCTGCTGGGTGAACGCGGACTTCAGCAAGGCTTGCTGGCGGCGGTCTGGTATTTACTGACTATATCCGGTTGGCTGGGTGATTTATCACATTGCTGGCAGTGCGGTAAAAAGGTGGAACAGACAATGCGATGGCAGCATGCAAACCTGATCTGTGATGCTTGCGGCAATGGTTTGCCGGTTTCAGCCGGTCTGCGTAAATCCATTGTCGGCGCGCTTTCCTCCGGCCATATTCGCCTCAGTGTGGCAGGCGCTGATAGCTGGCGAGGGATGATCAGGTCAGTGCTTGCCGAGCATGGTATCAAACCCACTGACAGTTTTAACCCGGACTATTCATGAATACTACCGCGCCCTCACTTGTTCCTTTGCCCGCAACGCATCCTTTG
>CAJXNE010000083.1 GCA_913056285.1 uncultured Zetaproteobacteria bacterium
ATAGAAAAAGGTTCGTTCTCTCCGATGTTGTCAAACGATTGCAGGTAAATCCTGCTGTGGCGCTGCTCGGGGCGCGTCAGGTTGGCAAGTCCACACTGGCAGAAATGGTGATTGAGCAGTTTCCCGATGCGATGTATCTGGATTTGGAGCGC
This sequence comes from uncultured Zetaproteobacteria bacterium, assembly GCA_913056285.1. Taxonomy (GTDB): domain Bacteria; phylum Pseudomonadota; class Zetaproteobacteria; order Mariprofundales; family Mariprofundaceae; genus Mariprofundus. The sequence goes on from CAJXNE010000083.1 coordinate 153, forward strand.
CCTTCGGATATGAATAAACTGGCAGACCCGGAAGCTTTTTTTCAGCAGTTTCAGGATAAATTAATTTGCCTGGATGAGATTCAGCGCGCACCTGAGTTATTCGCGGTCTTACGTAGCGTGATTGATCGCAACAAGCGCAACGGGCAGTTGCTATTGTTGGGTTCTGCATCAAGGGCGCTGATCAAACAAAGCTCTGAATCACTGGCCGGACGCATTTCATACCTTGAAATCACACCGTTCAATCGCATGGAAACAAAAGATATCAATATCAACCAGTTCTGGCTGCGTGGTGGTTATCCCCGCAGCTTGTTGAATACTGATGATGAAACCTCCTTCCAGTGGCGTGAAGATTATATTCGCACATTTCTTGAGCGTGATATTCCGCAACTGGGTTTTCATATTCCAGCCAACACACTGGCTCGCTTCTGGCGCATGTTGGCGCATAGCCACGGGCAGACCTTAAATGCATCCAAGTTGGCAGATTCGATGGGCGTTAGTGGTCATACCATCCGAAAGTATATCGATTTACTTGAACAAACCTTTGTGGTTCGGACATTGCAACCTTGGTCTGGGAACACCAAAAAGCGGCTCATCAAGGCGCCCAAAGTGTATATTCGGGATACAGGGCTGCTGCATGCCCTTCTGGATATTGAATCAATGGAGCAGTTGTTTGCCCATCCCGTATATGGTGCATCATTTGAAGGCTTTGTGATTGAGAACATCCTCGCGCAACTGCCGCACTGGCAGGCCAGCTTTTATCGCACATCAAGCGGCGCTGAGTTCGATTTGGTGCTGGAAAAAGCAGGCAGGCGTGTGGCAATTGAAATCAAGGCATCGACCAGCCCCAGACTAGGCAGAGGAAACTGGAGTGCGCTGGAAACCTTGCAGCCAGATCAAAGCTTTGTGGTTGCTCCGGTAGATATTGCATACCCATTGCAGCAATGTGTGATGGCGGTGCCGTTGGATGATGTGATTAAAGCAGTGCCGCAATTGTAATTTCCTCTCTCACCCCGGATGGCTACAATTTTTCCCCTGAGTTCGACATTTCTAAACTGCCTGTGCGGCAGTGAACGGAATCCAGCATGACTCAAAGCATGCTATATTCCGGGGACATCAGTGAATCCTCTGTCCCGTCCAACGATCACGCCCCTTCCAGAAAAGACATTCGGGACATTCTTCTCCTTCCGGATAATCAATAATTTCTTCGTGAGGACAGCCAATTATCCGGTTCGGCATGATAACGGATATCGCCTTGTATTCTTCCAGGAAGGCAAGAATTTCCCCCAGTATACCTTCATCGTTTCTCACTTCGGCATTAGAGAACCATTTCTGCTGAGGGTCAGGATCAGCATCTTCATTTGCGATAATACTGGCGACCACCTTTAATGCCGTTTTATCATCCGGGCCATACAGCGCAATAGTTGCAATCGGATAGCCTCGAAACCCCTTCTTCGCTTTTTTACCAAGCCTTTTTTTACTTTGCTGAAATTTCATTATCCCTCCCTTTCCACCATCATAAATCCGCGAGTCTATGCGCGAGACAAGACATGACTGCAATAATTTGATGCAACCTCCAATATCAAATTATGAAAGCCTGATCCTCTTACTGCCGGCAACTATCGCCTTTAAAATAACTCAATAAGTCATGCCTGGCACCGTTATTAACATTGCGATGCCGTATGGGAGCGGGACGGACCATCCCATTATGCCTGGCACCGTTAAATGCCAACCACTACTTCAGGCACCGTGAAAAATAAGGCAAACCTTGACTTAAACCCTCAATCGATTTATCTTACATTATTCTTACAACGCAAGAGTGGCCGGAGGTTGGCGTATGAACAGCGCAAGATTATCGAGTAAAGGGCAGCTCATTATTCCCAAACCTATTCGTCAAATGCATGGCTGGGATACCGGTCAGGAACTTGAGGTAATTGATACAGAGCAAGGGGTATTCCTTAAAACAAAAAGCCCATTTCCAGAAACCACATTAGATGAGGTGGCTGGCTCTCTGACTTATCGGGGCAAAGCCAGGAGCTTGGTAGAAATGGATCAAGCCATTGCAATGGGTGTGAAGGATCATTCATGATCTCGGTGGATACCAATATTCTGGTGCGTATCCTGACCAGAGATGACGAACTTCAATGTCGCAAAGCGATGGCTCTGTTCGAGAGTAACAATATATTTATTAGCGATACGGTGATTCTGGAAACCGAATGGGTACTCCGATACGCCTATGATTTTTCCCGAACCGATATTAATCGTGCATTATTGCATTTGTGTGGTTTACCTCAGGTGAATCTTGCACACCCGCAACACATAGCCAAAGCACTCACCTGGCATCAAGATGGACTCGACTTTGCCGATGCGTTGCATCTTGCCGGTTCCAACGATCAAGATTCTTTTGCCACCTTTGACCAGCTATTGATCAAGACATCCGCCCAACTTGCTGCCACACCAAAAGTTTTTGCACCATAGTGACTTAAAGAGGCATCTTTCAGCACTTCAGTGATCATCATAGTGGCCTTCAATGGATGCAATCAGAAGCCGATTGCCTTTAACCTGATATACCAAACGGTCTTTTTGGTTGATTCGGATCGACCAGAACCCTTTTAATGAACCCACCAGAGCCTTGGGGCGGTGCAACCCTCCAAATGGTTCGTGTACTAACTTGGCAATACCGGCAAGCACATCATCCAACAGTCTGGGATTGCTACGATTTAATCTCTGAAACATCGCTTGATGATATATGCACGATCGGCGAACTGATGAAATGATCTGTCCAATGTGGAATAACCAGCGCGCCAAGAGACGACTTGCGTCCCAGATGACAGGAATTAAAAACAGAATCGATGCCTCGTAATGATTCGCTGATTTGATGGGCACATAGAAACACCCATTTGTCATGCCTGGCACCGTTATGCCTGGCACCGTTATGGATAGTTGTTTTGGTTCACTTCAGACATGTTCTGAAATGATTTGTGAACAAATCTTGATTATTGATCCCCCTTACATGAGGGTAAGGCATAAACATATTGGTAAGGAGTTGTCATGCCATTAGCCACATTAACCAGTAAGGGTCAAATCACGATCCCAAGCAGCGTAAGGAAGAAACTACATCTTCACGTAGGCGACAAAGTGGATTTCTCCATGATAGGTGAGCATGAAGTATTGCTGCGGCCCGTCATCAAAGATGTAGATACGGTGTTCGGTTGCCTGCAGCAGGCAAGCCATGGAATAAAAGCAACGGTGGCAGAAATGGATGCTGCCATTGAGGATAACATGCGGGAGGAGTTTAAGTGAGAGCGCTTGATACCAATGTGCTGGTTCGATTCCTTGTCGTAGATGATCAGAGACAGGCTGATTTGGTGCGAGCGCTGTTCAAACAAACGGAATCAAGGCAGCAAAAACTGCATGTGCCATTGCTGGTGGTTCTTGAACTGATTTGGGTGCTTGCATCCGTTTATAGTATTCCGAGAGATAAAATACTCGATGCACTCCAGAATATGTTACTGATGCCCGTATTGTCGTTTGATGGTCAAACAGCGCTGCAGGATTTTATTCACACCGCTAAAAATGGCACAGAAGATTTATCTGATCTGCTTATTGCGCATGCTGCTGTAGAATCCGGTTGTGATACGGTGCTGACGTTTGATAAAAAAGCATCGGGATTCAAACACTTTCAACTACTGACTGACAAGTCTCCTCTCTGAAAACGAAAGACAGTCTTTTTTCCCCATCCAGCCTCTTAATCGCCTGAAGCATCCACCTTTTTTCGGAGTGATTTGATCTGGCTGCGTTTGGATTTGCCTTCCAGACGCCGTTTGACGGAATTGCGCGATTTGCGCGTGGGTCGTCGTCTTTTGGGAATCACGCCTGCCGCTTTGATCAACTCTTTTAATCGATTCAATGCATCGGCTCTGTTTTGATCCTGACTACGAAATTGTTGTGCTTTGATGATGATCACGCCATCGCTGCTGATTCGCCGGTCTCTGAGTTGCAGTAAGCGCTCTTTGTAAACAGCAGGTAATGACGAGGCGTTGATATCAAAACGCAAATGAACCGCGCTGGAAACCTTATTGACGTTCTGGCCGCCCGCGCCCTGAGCACGGATGGCATGCATGTCGATTTCATCATCGGGGATGGCGACAGAACCAGTGATTTCCAGCATTAGTGTGAACAGGCCCTAGTCCGCTTTAAATTCCCGCTTGGAAAAGCGATCTACTGCCGTGATGTCTTTATAGATGAACTGCGGTGTTTTGCCGGTATAAACACTGTCGGTGAGCCATTGCTGTTCGGCTTTGATATCCGCCTCGCATACGGCCATGCTCCAGACGCCTTTTTTGCCCAGATATTCAAAGTCCGGCAACCAGCGGTAACCGCGTGCTTTTAAATCGTCTTTTTTCTCGAACGGGGCGCGAAAGGCAAAAAAGCGGCGGCTCTTTTCACGCGCTCCGGCCAATAACTCGGCCATGGTCAGTTTGCCGGAGTTGGGCAGGGCGCGGGTCAGCATGTGCAAGGTCGCCTGCGCATCATTGACGGCTCTGTGTCCGTCGAAAAAGAAACCCAGTTTATAAGCAATGTAATCCAGCTTCAGACTGGAAATATCTTCATCCATCCAGGCGATATCATTGAACGTGCAAGCCCAGTTGGCCTTGCAGCAGATTGGCAATCGTCTTTCCAGCATTTGCCGATCAAAGGCGGCATTGTGGGCAATGATCAGATCGGCCTTATCCAGCCATGCATTGGCCGTGTCATCATCAAGTTGTTGATCCTTCACCATCTCATCGCTGATGCCGGTGATTTGCTTGACGATATCCGAGAGCGGTTCGCCCGGATCTTCAAATGCATCATAGGTGTGCAGGATGTTGTAGATGCACCCGGAACCAGCGTCATATTCAAAAGCCACGAAACCCAGTTCGATGATTTTATCTTTCACCGTATCCAGACCGGTGGCTTCGGTATCAATGACAATGCCGATGCGCGGCGTATTAGCCTCGCCCTGCCAATAGCGTTCAGGGGCTTTCAGGCGTTCAATCACCCTGTATTGGTCGGATTGTTGTAGATGTTGAATGGCTTCGGCGTCGTTCATGGCTTAACCCTCTCGTTTGATGAATCGAATAATATGCCGGCGGGCTTTTTTGTCAGGTCGTTTGTCCGGGGCAGGGGTAACATTGAGTTTGCGCATTTGCTGCTGTGCTTCCCTGTCTGCTTTGCTCTGTTCGGTTTCCTGATACAGGGTTTGCGCCACGGCGGCAGAGCCGCGCTTTTCCGCTAGTCCGGTGACGGTAACGATGAATTGTTCCTGTCCGCGCTGGATACGTAATTCATCGCCGGTCGCCACCGCTTTGGATGCTTTGATACGTTCGCCGTTGAGCTGGACATGACCACCGCTGACCATGTCGGTGGCCAGCCTGCGCGTTTTGAAAAAACGGGCTGCCCACAGCCATTTATCAATGCGGACAGATTGTCGCTCCATCAGCTTTTGGTGATGGCTGGCATGATTTCCAGCGACTGCTCGCCATCGGTGAGCAGGGTCGTGCCATCAGCGATGGTGAATTGTAACTGCATGCTGCGCTGGCTGAATCCGGCCAGTGCGGCCACTGTGGCATCGTCGATATTGAATACTTTCAGGTTGGCAAAACGCTGCACTTTGCCCTGAATCTTTTGCCACCATGCTTCCGCTCCGGTTCGATTATAGGTGTAGATGATAACCTGATCGGACCGGCCACAGGCACGGCGCAGGCGTTTTTCATCGGGCAGCCCCAGGTCAATCCATAATTCGATTTCATTGCTCAGATTCTTTTGCCATAGATCCGGTTCGTCATCGCTGCTCAATCCTTTGGTGAAGGCGAGACGTTCATGGGCATGGAGTGCGAAGGCCAGAATACGCAGCATCATGCGCGCATCGTTTTCAGACGGGTGACGGGCAATGGTGAGGGCATGATCGTGATAATAGTGTCGATCCATGTCTGTGATTTGCAGCTCTGCTTTGAAAATGGTGGATTTAATGGCCATGGAGGCTTCTAGGCTGGTGTCATCCGAATGGCAAGCGCGCTGGACTCAGGGGCTCCTGGGTATACATAAGGCTGTATGCGCGTACGACGTTTGTTTGATTCATCATGTGGAATCTGTCGCTGAACATGAATCTCCATGCTCTTGATCTATCCATGCATCCTGCTCACAAAGCAGTGCGGCAGCGGCCTTGGCGATGGTCGGGTCAAACTGCGTATTGGCATGGGTATGTAACTCTTGCAGGCAATAGGACAGTGGTCGGGCGCGCCGATAGGCGCGATCATGGGTCATGGCATCAATAGCCTGGGCGACAGCAATGAAGCGTGCGCCCACCGGGATATGTTTGCCAATCAGCCTGTCAGGGTAACCATTGCCAGCCCAGCATTCATTTTGATGCAGAATCATCTCACGCTCTGCTGCCAGCGATGGCACTGTCGACAGAATCCTGGCAGCAATGGTCGGGGCGGTTTCCACCACTGCTCTCTCGGTTGAAGTCAATTGACCCGGCTTGAGCAGGATATCATCGGATATGCCTATCATGCCAATATCATGAATTAAAACAGCGTTTCGAATTTGCCCTCTCAGGGTGGCGTCAATCTTGAATTTCAGGAGTAGATTATTGATAAATATCACTTGATTATGGCGTGAGCCGTGTGTTCGTCGATAGGCGTCTCTCGCATCCAGTGCGCCGATCAGCGCCATTAATGCTTCGTTCTGATCGGGGCTGGCAAACCGTTCCATTCTATCTCCCTCTGCATCCACATGTATGCTAACTGAACATCGGCATGTTCGTATAAGCATGACACTGTTTTATTGCAGTATGCCCCTAGTCTGAACAACTCATAAAAAGAGGTAAACAACGCGTCATGCAGAACGCGTCATCAGATGCGAATTGCATATCGGCATATATGGCCATGGCTTTAACGGGCGGTTGATTTGAATGTTTAAGGCGTTACCTTCCACCTCCTTTCAAACCACGCTTTTTTTGGAGTTAAACGATGAGCATTGAAGATCAGATTGCTGAATTCAGGACACGGGCGGAGGATTATGCCAACCGCCTGGATTCGATGCGGAGGTCGCTTTGACGTTGATGCCAAAGAAGAGGATTTGCGCGAGTTAAACGCGCGTATTGAAGATCCGAGCCTGTGGGATGATCAGGCCGAGGCGCAGAAACTGATGCAGGAGCGCGCCCGCCTGGAAAAAGTGCTGAAAGAGTACAAGCAGGCATTCAGTGATCTCGATGATGCCAGTACGCTGTTTGAGATGGGCATCGAAGAGGGTGATCGGGATTCCCAGATCGAGGCGGTTGAAATACTCGATACTGTACAACCCCAGCTTGAAGCATTGGAACTGGCGCAGATGCTGGGCGGTGAGACCGATATGGAGTCGGCCTTTGTTGATATAAATTCCGGTTCCGGCGGCACCGAGGCGCAGGATTGGGCCGAGATGCTATTGCGTATGTATTTGCGCTGGGCCGAGCGCAAAGGATTTAAGACCGAATTGATGGAATGCACCTATGGTGAAGAAGCAGGTATCAAATCGGCTACGGTATCAATCAAGGGCGATTATGCTTATGGTTTTTTGAAAGCGGAAATCGGCGTGCACCGGCTGGTGCGTAAATCGCCGTTTGATTCGGGTAATCGGCGTCATACGTCATTTTCTTCTGTTTTCGCTTTCCCCGATATTGATCGCGATATTGATATTGAAATCGATCCGGCTGATGTGCGTACCGATACTTACCGGGCATCGGGTTCCGGCGGCCAGCATGTCAACAAGACCGATTCAGCGGTGCGCTTAACGCACATCCCGACCGGCGTGGCCGTGCAATGCCAGAATGACCGCTCCCAGCACAAGAATCGCGATGCCTGCTGGAAGATGCTTAAGGCGCGCTTATACGAGCTGGAAATTGAAAAGCAGCAATCGGAAAAGCAGGCGCTGGAAGAGACCAAAACCGATATTGGCTGGGGCCACCAGATTCGATCCTATGTGCTCGATCAGTCGCGCATCAAGGATTTACGCACCGGCATGGAAACCGGCAATACACAGGCTTTTCTGGATGGTGATATTGATGCTTTTATTCAGGCGCAGTTAATGGGTATTCGCCGAGGTGATGACAGCGAATAACACTACGCTCTGTCATTGACTCAAATTTGAGTTCATGCCGATGACTTTTTCAGGGCGGACCGGATCGTCGGTTTCAATGAATGAGAAGGTGTGACCCATGCAATCGCTGCAAGTGATCAGTGAGCCGATGCCCGGGATATGCATTTTGGGGCGGATAATGGCGCCGCCGCCGCTGATGAATTGTTCCACAACGGAATCAATCGAGGCGACTTCAGTGATGTTTTTCAAACCATTGCAATAGACACGAATGCATTCAAAAGGCGCATGTATATTGGTTGAAATCGTCCAGTCGTTCTGCAATTGCTCCTGTTGTTGTCTGGACGCAGAAATCGGTTGTTCATTATGGCGTGGGTTCGACCACTTCATCATCAGCATATCAAGCTCCTCTTGTAGCTGTCATGCTATCTATATCGGTTGAATCTCATTGGAACTAAAGTTTCATGAAGTCGTAAAAAGTCCGTCCTGGCCTTTTTACTTTACGGAAAGCGAAAAGTGCGATTTTCACTTTCCTTACAAAT
>CAJXNE010000084.1 GCA_913056285.1 uncultured Zetaproteobacteria bacterium
GCGCGAATCTTCGTGGGCCGGCGCCGGGATTCTGTGTCCAATTCATCCATGGCTCTACCCGGACAGTTTTACGCATCTGATTGATGACAGCCTGGCCAGATATCCGGAACTCAATGAGATGCTGCTGGAGATGACCGGCATATCAATGCAATGGCGCACCAGTGGTTTATTGATTCCGTTATTCGATGATGATCGCATTGATCATCGCGAAGATGCGCTGGCCTGGTCCGAACGCTTTAACTGGGAGATGGAGGAGCTGGATGCGGCGCAAACCATCGCTCACGAACCAACCATCTCCGAACAGGTAAGCGGTTCTTTGCTGTGGCCGAAAGTAGGGCAGGCGCGCAACCCGCGTTTGCTGGCGGCAGTCAGAAAAGCGCTTGAATTGCGTGGTGTACCTATTCGTGAACAAGCTGAAGTTGTAGGTATCACAGAAAACGGACAGGGCAATATCATTGCGGTTCAACTCGCCAATGGGGACAAACTTGAGACTGATGCCGTGTTATTGGCTGCGGGTAGCTGGAGCGGTGAACTGGCTAGCCAGATGGGTTTATCCCTGCCCGTGGAACCGGTCAAAGGGCAGATTGTATTGCTCAAGGATCAACCTGGCCTGGTGAATCATATTATTAAACACGACGATGCTTATATTGTGCCAAGAGTGGACGGGCATCTACTGGTGGGGGCCAGCATGGAGCGAGTCGGTTTCCAAACGGGCACCACAGAGGCGGTTACGGATAACTTGCTGAACGCCACATATCGCATCACACCGGGTTTGAAGGGCGCGGAAATCGTTCAGAAATGGATGGGGTTCAGGCCGGGCAGTCCGGATGGTATGCCGTATTTGGGCCCGGTTGACGGGCACCCGGGCCTATGGGTTGCTACCGGCCATTATCGCAATGGCGTGGCCCTGGCGCCGGGAACAGCCGAGCTGATGAGTCGCTGGATGATGGGAGAAGCACCAGCGCTGGATGTTTCTGATTTCCGGGTCGATAGACCAGCAATAGAGAAAGAAAAAGTAGGTTTTCCTGCACCTTGCACGTCATAGTCGATGCAAAGTTTCGCAGAGTACGCCCATAACCAATCGTAAATGGTTTGTCTTTGCCTTTCATCTGTGTTCATTCGCGTTCATCTGTGGTTCACGATTTTTGCTTATGAATTTGATTCAGGTTAGATGACTTTGGAGAAGCTGGTTCCTTCTTTTTTCTTTTGCAGATATTCATCGAACACCATGGCGACATTGCGAATGAGTAATCGTCCGGCTGGTAGTACGGATAAACCGTTATCACGCAGTTCCACCAGATTGTCCACACTCATTTCCTGCAAGTCTTCCAGACCGTCAGCAAAATGGTTTTTGAAATCAATACCGAATTCTGATTCAAACTGGCTGTAATCCAGTGCGAAATCACACATCAGGCGCATAATCACCTGACGGCGCAAATGATCTTCGTCAGACAGGATATAACCACGAAATACAGGGAACTGATCGGCTTCCACCAATTCCGCATACGCATCCATTTCTTTCTTGTTCTGGAAAAAACCGCCGCCGACATAACCGATGGAGGTGACACCAAGACCAATCAAATCGCAATCGGCCTGTGTGCTATAACCCTGGAAGTTTCTATATAATTTACCTTCCTGCTGGGCAATCGTCAGTTCATCGCTTGGTTTAGCGAAATGATCCATGCCGATAAATACATAGCCGGCATCCAGCAATTTGTTGATGCTGTGTTCAAGAATATTAAGTTTTTCCTGCGGCGTAGGGATTGCAGCCTCGTCAATGCGGCGCTGTGGCATGAACATATGCGGCAGGTGCGCATAGTTGAACAGGGCAATACGGTCCGGGCTGAATTCGATAATCGTATCCAGCGTGGTATTGAAGGTTTCCACCGTCTGATGCGGCAGGCCGTACATCAGATCAATATTCATTGACTCGAAACCGTGCGCGCGCGCTTCATTCAATACACGCAGCGTTTCTTCCTTGCTCTGAATCCGGTTGACTGCTTTTTGCACAATCGGGTCAAAATCCTGTACGCCCATGCTCATGCGGTTCAGGCCGATCTCTTCAAGAACGCGTACGGTATCTTCATCGCATTCGCGCGGATCAATCTCGATGGAAAACTCGCCCTCGTCTTTGGCGACGAAGTTAAAACGTTCGCGTAATTTGGCCATGATGGTGCGCATCTGATCATTGCTCATAAAGGTGGGCGTGCCGCCGCCGAAATGTAACTGGGTGACAGCTCGCTTGCAGTCGCCGTTTTCATCCGCCATCTGATCGGCGACATGATCGATCTCTTTAAGCAACAGTTCTAGATAGGGCGCTGCACGGTGATATTGTTTGGTGACAATCTTGTTGCAGCCGCAGTAATAACAAACGGTATTGCAGAAGGGGATATGAATATAGAGCGACAGTGGCGCATCATCGGATGCCACGCGTCTGAGCGTAGCTTCGTAATCTCCGGCGCCAATGCCTGCGTGAAACATCGGGGCAGTCGGATAGGAAGTATAGCGCGGCCCGGCCTTGTCATACTTCTTGATGATTTCCAGGTTAAACAGGTCAGCGCCACCGAGTCGGGAGCTGCTATGGTTGGCGAGTCTGCTTGTCATTGGTGTATGTGTCTCCTCATGTAAACCGTTATATGGATCATGCCATGGTCGTACCAGTGCGCTGCAGCTAACTGCGCATTTCATTGCGATCAACCAAGACTGGGATAACCCGGAGGTTCCTGACAGAAAACGGCTTCAGGCTTTCTGCTAACTATTTACCAGAACAGTTGTCAGCGCAAAGATTACTTGGCGGCAGCCTGTTTGCTCTTGATGAATGCGGCCATTGGTAATGGTCTCTTTCATTACTGATGCATCGGTATTCATCATGGCGAAGCCGGGGCCAACTTTTTTCTTGCGATCTTGCGGCACATCTTGCACTTGCTGCTATAGATGAAAAAGGAAACCCGCCGAATGGCGGGCTCCCACGTACTGTGTAAATATTTCTGCTATTTCAGACCCTTAAGAAAAGCAATAATCTCATCAGCCTTCTTACCCTTCACATGCTGAGATCCCATTTTGGTTTTTGCTTTCGGATTGCCGGTAAATTCCTTCACCGCCTTTTTACTATCCAGAATCCAGGAACGAAGATGCGCTTCATCCCAAACCCATGGATCGCCCTTCATGTATTTGGTGAATTTGTATTTATAACCCGCATGCGTACCGGCCTTACTGCCATATACACCCTTCAGCCCGGGCCCTACCTTATTTTTGTCCGAAAACGCGTGGCAGCTTTTGCATCGGGACTCCGCTCCAGCCTGCGCCGTTGCCGGCAGAACTACGAACATCACGGCAACAAAACTTGCAACGATTGCTGACTTTTTCATATTGAACCTCCTTGGTTTTATATCACTCATTTTATCATCACATCATCATTCAATCAACCATTATGACAGGTGCAATAACTGCGCCCGTTTCGGAATCAGTGCTCCACATCCTGCCATACTGCGCGCTTAAGCAACCACAACACAAACGTCATCAGCACTAGAAAAATCATCACCCATTTGCCAATGGCCAGTCGTTCCACTTGATGAGGCTCGCCAACAAAGGTCAGGAATGATGCCACATCCTGTGCCTGTGCTTTCAGATCCGCTTCGTCTTCGGAATCGTGATCCAGCCAGCCCAACGGGTCACTCATGGCAATCCGGTGACCGGGGAAATACACATTGTAATTCCCATCCGGGACACGTCCCTTAGGATCGTGTTCAAAACCCGTCAATATCGAATAGATATAGGCACCATGGCCTTTACGGGCCCGTGCTATCAGCGACAAATCCGGCGGTACGATTCCATAGCTATCCATTGCATCTTTCGCCGAAAGTTCGGTAAGCATACGCGCTGAGAGCGGAGCGTCACCACGCAGATCATCCACATCCTGGCGCGATAGACCAATCTCCGGATACGTCATTAAATCGCGCCAGGTCATATAGCGTAGGGAGTGACAGCCCATGCACACATCGGTGAACACATTCAGCCCCTTGCGCAAGGTGGTTTGATCCAATGAAATATTCACTTTTTTTAGGGTCGGACCCTCTTCCGCATGAAGTACGCCCAGTGGCGTTAATACGCAAAACAGCAGCGCCAGACGCAACATCGTTTGTTTCATGTTAAATATCCTCCGGCAACGGTTTGGTCTTTTCAAACTTGTGAATAAAAGGCAACAGGACAAAGAAACTGAAATAGATAACCGATGCCGTACGTCCGACCACGGTCAGCATGGGCGTCACCGGATGATGGCCGCAATAACCCAGGACAACTATGGACACAAAAAAGATGAGTAATAGAGACCGATAAACAGGTCTGTATCGTGCCGAACGTACCGGCGAACGATCCAGCCACGGCAACAGGAATAGACAGACATAGGCAAGTGCCATCCCCGCAATCCCCAGCAACTTGTTGGGCACACTACGCAGGATTTCATACCATGGCGTCAAATACCATACGGGTGAAATATCCGCTGGTGTACGCATGGAATTGGCCGGATTGAAATTGTCCGTTTCAATCATCAGCCCGAATCCGGTTGGATGATAAAAGACGAACCAGCAGAAAATAATCAGGAACACGCCGATGCCAAATAAATCCTTGACCGTATAATAAGGATGGAAGGGGATAATATTTTTCTCGCTCGCCTCGACGCCAACGGGGTTGTTGGAATGCACCACATGCAGAGCCATCACATGCCATAGCACGACAATACCCAGCAATACGGGGAACAGGAAATGTAAAGCAAAGAAGCGGTTCAGGGTTGGATCACCAACTGAAAATCCGCCGCGAACCAGTTGCAATAGCCAGTCGCCGACAAACGGAATGGCACCGATAATATTGGTAATCACCGTGGCACCCCAAAACGACATCTGCCCCCACGGCAGAAGATAGCCAAAGAACACAATCGCCTGCATAAATATCAGGATAAACACACCCATCATCCACAGGAATTCGCGCGGCTTCTTGTACGACCCATAATACATACCCCGGGCCATATGCAGATAAATCACGAAAAAGAATGCGGACGCGCCCACCGCATGCATATAACGAATCAGCCAGCCATCGTTGACATCACGCATGATCCGTTCCACGGAATCAAAAGCTACGGAAAATCCACCGCCTGATAAAATCGCAGATGGCTTGTAGTCCATAGCCAGGAATACGCCCGTCACGATCTGGAGGACAAGAATCAACAGCGCAATGGAACCGAAGGCGTACCAGTAATTCAGATTCTTCGGTGTCGGATAATCAATCAGGTGAAAACGGATATAACGAATCAGATGCGTGCGATCATCAACCCAGCCCGCAACTTTCGAATCCAGCATTTTATCTATCATGTCTGTCTCTCCCCTTAACCGATCAGAATGGTTGTATCATGGATATATTTGTACGGTACAACATGCAGATTATGAGGAGCCGGGACATGATTGAAAACGCGACCCGAAAGATCGTAGTTGGAACCATGGCAGGCGCAGTGAAAACCGCCAGGCCAATCAGGAGGTACAATATTTCCCCATGCTTCCTGCCCCGGTGTCGGTTCGAATCCCGGAATACAACCGAGATGTGTGCAGACAGCGCTAAGGACCAGATATTCAGGCTTGATTGAACGAGTAACGCGTTGCTCATCCGTTTTCATCCACTCCGCCTGCACCTCGGGAACAGCATGGGACATCGGATCCCGAAGCAAATCATCGTGTCCATGCAAATCTTTCAGCATCTCGGGCGTCCGGTGCAACACAAATACAGGTTGACCGCGCCAGGCAACCGTTTTTAACTCGCCCGGAGCCACGGTGGATACATTAAATTCTGTTGTTGAAGCAGCCAGCGTATCCGCAGCCGGCTGCAAGGCACGCATAAATGGCTCAACCGCTGCCAGTGTTCCTACCGCACCGGCCCCGCTGGCCGCAGTATAAAGAAAATCTCTACGCGTTTTGTCTTTCACTGGAATCTCCCTTCAAAGATGACTATGGCTGTATATTATATTATTATAATATAATTGTCAACCGATTTATTGATAAGCCATCATCGTGTCCGTGGTCGGTAGCCGATCGCGGCTCACGAACTTTGCAATGAGCACATTACAATTTAATGACATCTTATGTCATCGCATGGCATTCTTTGCCGCATGATGTTGGCGGCGCATATTAACCAAGAAAAATGTTTAAACAACCACGGCGAGAACACCCCCCTTGCATGCACTCGCTGCGAGCAAGCATGCCCGGCCAATGCGATAAAACTTGGCGTTAAAACAATTCCGCAACTGGACACATCGGCCTGCACGGGTTGCACAGCGTGCGTGTGCGTCTGTCCCGTGGATGCTATCGGTCACGAATCCAGCCAGCCTGTTGAACTTTTACAACAAGTGCATCGTCTGACCATGCAGGGTGACAGCACGATCCATGCTGCGTGCAGCGCTGTTTGCGCTGACGATGCAGATGTAAACATACCATGTCACGCCATGTGGAATCCCATCCTGCTTGCATGCATGGCGGCGGAAGGCGTGGCGACACTAGAGCTTGAGGGTATGAGTCAATGCGATACATGTCCTGTTCGTCATGGCGCAAACGTTATGCAGCAAACCGAAAAGGATTATGCCACCCTGAACAATGCGCTGGGCGTCCACATGGTCATCTCCAGACAAATAAGGCCCAGACAAAGGGATATTCAAGTAACAACAAAGGGCTCTGTTGCCCATACGGAACCCCCGCGGCGTGCCTTTTTTCGCAGCCTGATCCCATCCATTGCTCAGGGAGCTGCTATGGCGGCGGCCCAAATCGGTCAGGCGGCCAGTCAGTCCATCCGGGAAGAAATACCACAGGAAAATGCATCACACCTGAATTTACCTGTGCGCCTGCGGCTATTTTTGCGCGCCTTGCCCCGTCTGCAAGCTAATTTCACTCCTGTTCCACCTATGCTTTCCTTGCCCATAGGTGCCATTCAGGCCGATGCCCGTTGTACAGCTTGTAATCAATGTGTTGAGCAATGCCCCACGCAGGCAATCAGTATCAGGGAATTCGGTGCCAACAAGGTGCTTGAATTTCAGCCCGATGCCTGCATAGGGTGTCAGCAATGTATTGCTTTGTGTCCGGAAGATGCACTTGAGCATCTGCCTGGCATCTCGCTTCCTGCTATGCTGACGCAGCGTGTACGACCATTGGTGATGGTGCCCGTCAACACATCAAAAACAGCTGCAGATTGTTAAATGACTAGACTAGCAGTGCTTCTTCAGCCAGGCGGATCCGGATGCCTCATCCTCGAACGCTCCCTCCAGCTGAGCCATATATGCCAGTTGGATGATTCGCCCCATTTCAGGGCCAGGATTAATCCCCATCCGTAATAATAGCTTCCCGTTCACAATGGCCGGGGGGCTGGAGCGATGATGATTGAGTTCGGAGGCGCGCTGCAGCCATGTTAGCGCCGGTCTGCATGGCGGGGCAGGGGAGCGACCGGAGGCATCCGCTTCGACCAGCATTTCCCACAATTCGATATTGGCTGGCTCCAGTCTGTGTGACAGACGGCGCACGGCCCTTGGGGTTGGCTCGCCGTGCAGATGGGTGATGTGATCCAGTATCAGCGGCTGGATGTATTCAAACAGGCGTGAAGGCGCACCAATGTTGCCCATAAATCGCCTTGCCGGGGCAATACCTGCTTCACTATGAGCCGGAGAGGTTATGTTGCCTGATTCGTTTAATGCAGTGCAGGCAGGCTTGCCAAAATCATGGCACAGTGATGAGAACATCAAATATTCAGTCGTATTATCATCCAGATCATTTTTAACAGCAATCCGCGCAGCCTGATCGCATACCTGCAACGTGTGATTCCACACATCGCCTTCAGGATGCCAGCGTGGCGCCTGCGGACAGTCAATCAATACCTGTAATTGAGGATAGCGTAGAATCCAGCCGCTGTCTCTGAGTGCCTGCAGTCCGAACGATGGATATGAGGCATGACTCCATTTTTGCCACTCGCACCAGATGCGTTCTTTGGACAAGGTATCGGCTTCCTTAAGCATGCTTTGACATAAAGCAGCAGTTTCTTTGGCCATCTTCAGACGGAACCTTGCCGCAAATTGTATCGCTCTCAATGGTCTGAGAGGATCTTCATGGAATGCATGACTTACATGTCGTAATATTCTGTTTTTAAGGTCTTTTATGCCACCGTAAAAATCCATCAGCTGATCATCTAATGGATCGAGCATCATGGCATTGATCGAAAAATCGCGGCGTAAACTGGCTGTTTCGGGAGGCAGGTTCGGATCAATTGAAACCTCAAAGCCACGATGACCACTGCCCGATTTTGACTCAGCGCGGGGCATGGCCACGTCAATTTCGAAACGATCCAACCATAGCTTGTATACTCCGAAATGACGTCCGACAAGTGCTGTTTTTCCGCATTGATCCAGTGTTGCCTTGAGCGTTTTCGGCTGCAATCCATACACTTCCAGGTCAAAGTCTTTCGGCTGAATTCCCAGAATCAGATCGCGAACACATCCGCCCACCAGCCACGCATGTCCGCCCGCATTGCCAATGTGACGGCATAAGGTGTGCAATTGATCGGGCAAAGCTGTGTTATCTAATACAGGCATAGGCTTATTCCACGTGCAGACATGCACAATGGCAAGAAAAAGGAGCTGCATTTCTGCAACTCCTTATATTATTTCATGATTTGGCGTCCCCAAGGGGACGTGTGCTTAACCCATGTAAGCCATATATACCAACGA